>JBFKMA010000250.1:0-3735 GCA_041630175.1 Albidovulum sp. | reverse complement strand
CGGCTCCACCGCCGTCGATCCGGGCGAGGAGACCGCCCGCACCGCGCCGGTGATCCGCGCCCTGCGCGAAGGCGGGCTCAAAGTGCCGGTCTCGATCGACACGCGCAAGGAAGCGGTCGCGCGCGCCGCACTCGATGCCGGCGCGGACGTCGTCAACGACGTCGCCGCGCTGACCTACGATCCGGCGCTGACATCCCTTGTCGCCGCGCGCGGCGTGCCGGTCTGCCTGATGCATGCGCAGGGCGATCCGGCGACCATGCAGAACGACCCGCGCTACGACGACGTGCTGCTCGACGTCTACGACTTCCTCGCCGGACGGGTCGCCGCGGCCGAGGCGGCGGGCATTCCCCGCGACCGCATCATGGTCGATCCCGGCATCGGCTTCGGCAAGACGGTCGCGCACAATCTCGCGCTGATCCGGGGGCTGTCGCTGTTTCACGGGCTCGGCTGCCCGATCCTCCTCGGCGCCTCGCGCAAGCGCTTCATCGGTGCGCTCGGAGGCGGCGGCGCCGAAACCCAGGCGGATCTGCGCGTTCCGGGCACGATCGCCGTGACCCTCGCCGGCGTGGCGCAGGGCGTGCAGATCCACCGGGTCCATGATACGGTCGAGACATGCCAGGCACTGCGGCTCTGGCAGGCCGCAACCGTTGGAGACGACAGATGAGCAGGAAGCTTTTCGGCACCGACGGGGTGCGGGGCACGGCGAACACCTATCCGATGACCGCCGAGATGGCGCTGCGCCTCGGCGCGGCGGCGGGGCGGTTCTTCCGTTCCGACGGGCGCAACGGTCACCGCGTGGTGATCGGCAAGGACACCCGGCTCTCGGGCTATATGATCGAGAACGCGCTGACCGCGGGGCTGACCTCGACCGGCATGAACGTGCTCTTGCTCGGCCCGGTTCCGACCCCGGCAGTGGGCTATCTCACCCGCTCGATGCGCGCCGATCTCGGCATCATGATCTCGGCCAGTCACAATCCGCACCAGGACAACGGCATCAAGTTCTTCGGCCCCGACGGGTTCAAGCTCTCGGACGAGGCCGAGGCCGAGATCGAGCGAATCCTTTCGGGCGAGATCGAGCCCGCGCAGCCCGCGCATATCGGCCGGGCGAAGCGCATCGACGACGGGCTCGGCCGCTATGTCGAATATGCCAAGACGACCTTCCCGGCGCGCGGCCAGTTGTCGGGCATGAAGGTGGTGATCGACTGCGCCAACGGTGCCGCCTACCGCGCCGCGCCCGAAGTGCTGTGGGAGCTTGGCGCCGAGGTGATCCCGGTGGGCGTCGGCCCGAACGGCTTCAACATCAACGAGAAATGCGGCTCGACCCATACCGAGACGGCGGCCGAGGCTGTCGTGGCGCATGGCGCCGATCTCGGCATCAGCCTCGACGGCGATGCCGACCGGGTGATGATCCTCGACGAGAACGGCCAGGTCGCGGATGGCGATCAGATCATGGCGCTCTTCGCCGCGCGCTGGGCCGAGGTCCAGCGCCTGAAGGGCGGCGCGCTGGTGGCCACGGTGATGTCCAATCTCGGCCTCGAACGCTTTCTCAAGGGCCGCGGTCTCCGGCTGGAGCGCACCGCCGTCGGCGACCGCTACGTGGTCGAGCGGATGCGCGAGGGCGGCTACAATCTCGGCGGCGAGCAGTCGGGTCATATCGTGATGACCGACTACGCCACGACCGGCGACGGGCTGATCGCGGGCTTGCAGTTCCTCGCCGCGATGGCGGAGACCGGGCAGCGGGCTTCCGAACTCGTGCGCCAGTTCGAGACCGTGCCGCAGATGCTGAAGAACGTCCGCTACGGCGCGGGGCAGGAGCCCCTGAGCACCGCCTCGGTCCAGGCCGCGATCTCGGGCGCCGAGGCGCGATTGAACGGCACGGGGCGGCTCCTGATCCGCAAGTCGGGCACCGAGCCCCTGATCCGGGTGATGGCCGAATGCGAGGACGAGACGCTTCTGGCCGAGGTCGTGGACGGCATCGTCACGGCGGTCGAGGCGGCGGTCTGACGCGCCTCGCGATGCCGGGCGGCTCGCGAAGGTCAGGCGTCGAAAGCGTTCAGTTTGGCCAGAAGTCCGGCCTTCAGGTCGTCATTGGCGAAGCTCGCCTCGATGGAGGTGCGCGCCGCTTGCCGTACGACATCCTTGCTCCAGCCGAAGTTTCCAGCCACCAGCGCGTATTCCGAGGGCAGATCGGTGCCGAGAAGGCTCGGATCGTCGGTGTTCAACGAAAGACGCACCCCTGCCAGACGCAGACGCTCGACCGGGTGGTCCGCGATCGACGGATAGACGCGCAAGGACAGGTTCGATGTCGGGCAGATTCCCAAGGGAATGCCGCGATCGATGAGCATCTCGAGGACCGCTTCATCCTCGATCGCGCGGACGCCGTGGTCGATCCGGTCCGCGTGTAGCAGGTCGATTGCATCGCGCACGCCTTCGGGTCCGCTCGACTCGCCCGCATGGACGGTGCGCTTCAGCCCCGCCCGTCCGGCGCGCGTGAAAGCGTCGGCGAAACGCGGTCCGGTACGCCCGGCGGCGGCTTCGTTGCCGTCGATGGACAGCGCCACGACGCGCGGGTGACGCCAGTCGATGAGGTGGTCGACCAGTTCCGCCGCCTCGTCCGCGCTTTGCGTCCGCAGCAGGCTGATGCACAGCCCCACTGACGGAAGGCCGTCTTCCTCGGCTTCACGGAACCCGGCGTCGAGGGCGTCGATCAATTCCCTCGTGCGTCCGGACCATGCGTGCCAGTGGGTCGGGTTGATGATCGCGTCGGCATAGCCCGTGCCGTCCCGCGCCAGACGCTGCGAGAACTGGTAGGCAAGCTCGGCCACCCTTTCGCGGCTCGCCGCGAGGCTCGAGGCCCAGTCGAGGAACTCCAGAAAATCCGCGAGCGCCCGGAACTCGAACAGGCGTTCCTTCGGGCGCGGCATGGCGACATTCGCCTCACGCGCCCATTTTTCGAGCGTGTCGGCCTCGAAGCAGCCTTCGATATGAACGTGGACCTCCGCCTTCGGCAGGAACCGGAGCCAGGTATCCCGTCGCGATTCAGCGTGTGTGTCGAGCATCGCAGCGTCTCCTCATGTGCGCTCACATGCAGGCTAGACTAATATCGCGCGCCGGGAGAACCGCGGGATTCCTTGAAAGACTTTCAAGAAGAAGCCGGCCGGGCGTGCGCCCGGCCGGCTCGAAGCTTGCCTTGCGGCGGTCAGTTCCGCGACTTGTCGACCATCTTGCCCTTGGAAATCCAGGGCATCATCGCGCGGAGCTTCTCGCCGACCTGCTCGATCTGGTGCTCGTCGTTCAGGCGACGGGTCGCCTTGAAGAACGGCTGGCCGACCGCGTTCTCCTGCATGAAGTCGCGCACGAACTTGCCGGTCTGGATGTCGGTCAGCACTTCCTTCATCCGCGCCTTGGTCTCGGCGTAGGGCAGGATGCGCGGGCCCGAGACATATTCGCCGTATTCGGCGGTGTTCGAGATCGAGTAGTTCATGTTGGCGATGCCGCCCTCGTAGATCAGGTCCACGATCAGCTTCACCTCGTGGAGGCACTCGAAATACGCCATCTCGGGCTCGTAGCCCGCTTCGACCAGCGTCTCGAAGCCCATGCGGATCAGTTCGACGAGACCGCCGCAGAGCACCGCCTGTTCGCCGAAAAGATCGGTCTCGCATTCCTGGCGGAAGTTCGTCTCGATGATGCCCGACCGGCCGCCGCCGATGGCCGAGCAGTAGGAGAGGCCGATTT
>JBFKMA010000249.1:0-3747 GCA_041630175.1 Albidovulum sp. | reverse complement strand
GGACCAGGTGCGGCGAGATCTCTGGCGCGTCGAGTTCGACGAAGACCTGCGGCAGAGTGTGGAACGCGCCCTGATCGGGGCGGCTGCGATTGCGCCAGCGCTGGATCATCGGCAGGAAGGCGTGCTGGCTGTCCTGCAGCACCAACTCCCCGCCCCCGGGGCGCGAGGCGAGGAGGATGCGCGCCGTCTCGAGCACGCCGGCGCCGATGAAGGCGCGGGGGGTTGTGACGCTGTCGCCGTCCTCGAGGCGCAGGGTGACGGCGTCGGGGTCTTCCTCGAACCGGGTCACCACGGCGTCGGGACGGTAGCTGAAGCGCGGATCCCCGCGCAGCTCCGCGAGCGTGTCGCTGGCCTTCCAGATCAGGCCGAACGGGCAGCCGTGTAGGCAAAGACCGCAGCGGCGGCAGCCCTCGGCCACCGCCTGACGTGCGAGACCGGCATGGACGCCCAAGGGCAGGAGCGCCTCGCGAACCTTCGCGAGACGGTGGAGGAGCGCCTCGGCCTGCGGCGCGGGCGGAATGGCGCTCTGCCCGTCCATCCGAAAGGCGGGCAGGAGCCGGTCGAGATCATCGGCGCGTCCCGCCACGGGCAGGAAGCCGGCGACGGCCCGGTAATGCGGGGCGAGATCCTCGGCGCTGACAGGCCAGTTCTCGATATCCTTTTGGCGGTAGGGCAGCACCGCCGCGCCCCAGAGGTTCGAAAGCCCGCCCATGGCGCGCGAGGCGCGCAGGCCCAGCCAGTCGGGCGGATCGGCGAGCGATTCGGTGGCCGGCTCCATCGCGAAGTCCGAGCCATAGCGGCGGATCTGGCCGGGGGGAGCCTCGAACTGCGGCGTCATCCAGGCCGCGCGCTCGGCCTCGCCCCAGCCCGCGGGGTCGGTCGCCGCGAGCACCGCGCGCCGGGCTTCGGCTTGCGGTTCCAGCGCCTTGCCGGCGTCGAGCATCAGCACCTTCCGGCCCCGCGCCAGCAGCGCCTTGGCGGCCGAGACCCCGGCCGGGCCGGAGCCCACGATGATGTCGGCCGCCTCAGTCACGGCGAAAGACGATCACGTCGCCGTCGCCGAGCGTGCCGCGGAAGTAGCGCAGTTCGGTGAGGATGGTTCCGGCGTCTTCGGCAAGTTGCGGCACGTCGCGAAACGCGCGGGCGGGGAAGCCGACGACCAGAAGCACGCCTCCGGGTTCGGCGATCGCGGCGCGGTAGTCCTCGTCGGTGAAAAGGAGCGGCCAGTCCGCCCCGTAGTAATCGCGGAAGTTCTGGCCTGCATAGCCGACCGCATAGACCCGGTCGCCGGGCCGCCGCGCGGTCTCGGTAAAGGCAAGGGCCCCCGCCAGATCCTGTTTCGGGAAGTCGTAGTTGCGCTTGGCGAGACCGGCGGAGATCGCCACCATCGCCACCGCCGCGAGGACAAACAGCCCGCGCGAGACGCGCTCGCCGCCGACGAAATGCCCGATCACCGCGCAGGAAAGCTGCACGCCCATCACGATCAAGAGCATCAGGAAGGCGATGTCGACGAAGAAGAACCGCGGCCATATGCGCATCCCGATCGCCATCAGAAGCCCGGCCGTGAGGCCGATATGCAGGAAGGTCGTCGGCGCGAAGAGCGGTGCGTCCCGGTGCAGCGCGACCGCGCCGAGCAGCGAGAGGATCAGGACCGTCGCGCCGACCAGCGCGACGAGGGGGCCGGCGCGGCCGATGCCGGTGCGGATCGCCTCGAACGCGGTCCAGAGCGGGTTCTGGTATTCCTGCATCACGTCGGTGGCGGAGGTCTCCGACACCGCCGACACGGTCTCGACGAGGCTCGGCAGGATCGGCACGTAAAGCGCGGCGGCGAGGAGGCCGCCCACGATAAAGCCGAGAAGCGGCAGCCGCACGAGCCCGCCTTCGAGCCTGCCGCGCAGGCCGCGCGACAGGGCGACGCCCAGCCATACGAGCCCCTGCGCCATGAAGAAGAACGCTCCCGTCAGGTGCGTGAAGACCGCCGCCGCGAGGCAGAGCCCGTAGGCGAGCCAGATGCCGCGGCGCGGCCTCTCGATGCCGCGCAGGAAAAAGAGCATCCCGAGCGTCGAGAAGAAGGCGAGCCCGGTATAACCGCGCGCATTCTGGGAAAACCAGATCTGGTGATAGGAGAGCGCCAGGAGCAGCGTCGTGACATGGGCGATGGTCACGCCCGCAGTATCGCGCGCGAGCAGCCAGATGGCGACAAGCGTGCCGAGCCCGAACAGCATCGCCGGCAGGCGGATCGCCCAGGGGCTGTCGCCGAAGAGCGCCATCGACGCCTTGGCCAGCAGGTTGTGCAGGTAGTGGTGGTTCATCGAATAGCTCTGAACCATCTCGGACCAGCCGAGATCCAGATGGGTGACGACGGTCTGGATCTCGTCATGCCACATCGGCGCGTCGAGCCCGACGATCCGCAGCGCCGCAGCCAGCGCGAGGATCGCGGTGAGCCAGAGGTAATCCTGTGCGCTGCGCTCCTGCATCATCGCTCAGGCGGCCATGGCCGAGCGCTTCTCGGCGACGATGTCGGCGATGATCTCGCTGAGCGGCCGGCGCGGGCGGAAGCCGATCGCGCGTTCGAGCTTCGAGACGTCGGGCAGGCGGCGGGCCATGTCCTCGAAGCCTTCGGGATAGACGCTCTCATAGGGCACGAGCCGGATTTCCGAGCGCGAGCCGGTGGCGGCGACGACCTGTTCGGCGAGGTTGCGGATCGTCACCTCCTCGTCGTTGCCGATGTTGAAGACCTCGCCGCGCGCGGCGGGCGTCGCCATCAGGCGCACCATCGCCTCGACCACGTCGGCGACATGGCCGAAGCAGCGCGACTGTTCGCCGGTGCCGTGGACCAGGAGCGGCCGGCCCTCCAGCGCCGCCTGGACGAAATTCGGCAGCACCATGCCGTAACGCCCGGTCTGGCGCGGCCCGGTCGTGTTGAAGAATCGCAGCACGATCGCCGGAAGCTGCGCCTCGCGCACGTAAGCCAGCGTCAGGAACTCGTCGAGCTGCTTGGCCGAGGCGTAGGACCAGCGCAGGTTCCTCGTGGCGCCGATCGTCAGGTCGTCGTCCTCGCGGAAGGGGAACTTCGTGGCCTTGCCGTAGACCTCGGAGGTCGAGGCGACGAAGATCGGCTTGCGGTCCTTCAGCGCTGCCTTCAGCACGTTCTCCGTGCCGCCCACATTGATCAGGATCGAGCGCGACGGCTCCTCCATGATCAGCTTGACGCCGACCGCGGCGGCGAGGTGAAAGATCACGTCGGCCTCGTCGGCGAGGCTCTGGACGAGGCCGGCATCGAGGATCGTGCCCTCGACGAAGCGGAAGCGGTTGTTTCCCGAAAGGGCCGCGAGGTTATCCTTCCGGCCGGTGGAAAGATCGTCGAGCGCGGTGACGGAATGGCCATCGGCCACCAGCCGCTCGGACAGATGAGAACCGATGAAGCCGGCGCCGCCCGTAATCAAAATCCGCATGTCACCTCGCCTGAAATTCGCCGACAAGATCCTGGTGGAGCCTAGCATGGTGCCGGCGCGACGACTATCGCCATGTCGGAAAGGTTCCGGTGCCGAAACAGATCCCGGTGAACCCGCGCTGCAGGGACGGTTCGCGAACGGTGGCGCGAATCTGCGGCTGCCTCTCCGGTAGCAGGGAGGTGGCGGCGTGCGCTCCACGCCTCAAAGCCGCGCATGCCACAAAACTGTTCCCAAAATGAAGACAACAATCCAGACTGGGCGGGTCGGGTTTGCTCCGCCTGCGCTTCCTATG
>JBFKMA010000248.1:0-3753 GCA_041630175.1 Albidovulum sp. | reverse complement strand
TAGACCATCTGGTCGGCGACCGCCGTCGCGAGGTCGGGGCCGTGATCGCGGGCGATGAGATGCAGCATCAGGTCGGCAGCGGCCGTCCCGCCCGAGGCGGTCACGAATTTCTCGTGGGCGACGAAGACATTGCGCACGAGGCGGACGGACGGGAACTTCTCGGCGAAGAGATCGTGGAATTCCCAGTGGATCGCGGTTTCGACGTCATCGAGGAACCCGGCCATCGCGAGCACGTAGGCCCCCGAGCAGATGGCGCCGATCCGGGTTCCCCGCGCCCGCTCGCGGCGCAGGTAGTTCAGGACCGCGGGCGTCGTGTGGTTCTGGACGTGGATGCCGGAGATCAGGAACAGCCGGTCGTCGCGCTCCACCGGCGCCAGCCCGCGGTCGACCAGCGTGACGGCGCGGTTCGAGCAGGTGGCCGACTTGCCGTCCTCGGAGGCCAGCGACCAGCGGTAGAGCGGCTTGCCCGAGACGAGATTGGCGATCCTCAGCGGCTCCAGCGCGCAGGAGAAGGCGAGATGCGAGAAGTTCTCGACCAGGAGAAACACGTGATGCGCCGTCTGGGTCATGCGATTCCTTCCCACTCTCCCCGGCAGGATTAAGAACACAAATCCCGATTGTAGACAACATGTATTTTCTATGGTTAGAGGGTGCGGCATTGACCTGTCCCACCCCGAATCAGGTGGGTACCGAGCGAGGAGGCAAGCGGTGAGCGACGACACCAGAAGCCGGAAGGCGATCTGTCTCGACGATCTCAGGCGCCGGATCCTGACCCAGGATCTGGAGCCGGGCGGCTATCTCGACGAGACGGCGATCTCGGAGGCCTACGAGATCTCGCGCCCGCCGCTGCGCGAGGTGCTGCGCCAGCTCGCCGGCGAGGGCTACGTGGTGCTGCACGAGCATCGCGGCGCCCAGGTCGCGCCGATGACCCACAAGACCCTGCGCAACTTCTTCGTCGTCGCGCCGATGATCTACGCCGCCGTTACCCGGCTCGCCGCCCAGCACGCGACGCCTTCGCAGATCATGCGGCTCAAGGACACCCAGCTTCTGTTCCGCGCCGCGATCCGCGACGGCGACGCCGCCGAACGGGCGCTTCTGAACGAGCGCTTCCATTCGATCATCGGCGAGATGGCCGACAACGAGTTCCTGATGCCGAGCCTGCGCCGGCTGCTCATCGACCATACCCGCATCGGCATGACCTTCTACAGCCCGCGCAACCGGCAGATGGCCGGGCAGCGCGCGCTTGCCGCCGACCAGCACGACCAGTTCATCGCGCTGATCGAGGCCGGCGACGCCGACGGCGCCGCCGATCTCGCGGTCGCGCATTGGGAACTGTCGCGGGCCGAGATCGAAAGCTTCGTGACACCCGCCAGCATCGACATCCCGCTCGGCCGCGCGCCGAGCGCCCAAGCCACCAAAGGAGCCTCATGAAGTTCGAGGGCATCTATACCCCTGTCATCACGCCCCACCGCGAGGACGGCAGCATCGACCGCGACGGCTTTGCCGCGATGATCGAACACCTGATCGCCAGCGGCGTGCATGGCATCATCAACGGCGGCTCGACCGGCGAATACTACGCCCAGTCGATGGAGGAGCGCGTCGCGATGGCGACGCTCGCCCGCGACGTGATCGGCGGCCGCGTGCCGCTGATCGTCGGCACCGTGGCGATCCGGCTCGAGGATTCGATCACCATGGCCGAGACCGCCGCGAAGATCGGCGCCGACGCGATCCTCGTCGGCTCGCCGCCCTATTCGGTGCCGACCGAGCGCGAGAACGCGCTGAACGCGCTCGCCATCGACCGGGCCGCCGACCTGCCGGTGATGCTCTACAACTATCCCGGCCGCATGGGCATCAGCATGGGCGAGGAATTCCTCGACCGCGTCGGCCGTTCGCGGAACATCGTGGCGATCAAGGAAAGCTCGGGCGACATCAACCGGGTGCATCTTCTGGCGCGCGACTATCCGCATATCCAGATGTCCTGCGGCATGGACGACCAGGCGCTGGAATTCTTCGCCTGGGGGGCGCGGAGCTGGGTCTGCGGCGGCTCGAACTTCCTGCCCGAGGAGCATGTCGCGCTCTGGCGCGCCTGCGCGGTCGAGGGCAATTTCGACAAGGGCCGCCGGATCATGTCGGCGATGCTGCCCCTGATGCGGGTCCTCGAACAGGGCGGCAAGTTCATCCAGTGCATCAAGCACGGCGTCGAGATGGCGGGCCACCATGCCGGACCGCCGCGCCCGCCCTTGAAGGCGCTGAACAAGGACGACAAGCGGCAGCTTGAGCAGGTGGTGCGGGTCTTGAAGCGCACCGTGGCCGAGATCGAAGCGGAGTGAGAGCCATGAGCGACCTTTTGACGACCGAGGAATACAGGGCCATCGCCGCGGGCCTCGCCCTGCCGACGCAAGCCTTCATCGACGGCGCCTTCCACCCGGCGAAGTCGGGCGAAACCTTCGACACGATCAACCCCGCCACCGGCGCGGTGCTGGCGAAAGTGTCGGCCTGCGGCGCGGCGGACGTGGATTTCGCCGTCGAGAAGGCCCGCGACGCCTTCGAGGACGGCCGCTGGTCACGGCTCCACCCGGGCGAGCGCAAGGCGGTGCTGATCCGGCTCGCCAAGCTCCTCAAGCGTAACGCGCGCGAGCTGGCGGTGATGGAGAGCCTCGATTCGGGCAAGACGATCTACGACTGCGAGACCGTCGATGTCCCCGAGACGATCCACTGCCTCACATGGCACGCGGAACTGATCGACAAGATCTACGACCAGGTCGCGCCGGCCTCCGACAACCACATCGCCATGGTGGTGCGCGAACCCGTGGGCGTCGTCGGCCTCGTCCTGCCGTGGAACTTCCCGCTCCTGATGCTCGCCTGGAAGATCGGCCCGGCGCTCGCCTCGGGCTGCTCGGTGATCGTCAAGCCGGCCGAGGAAACCTCGCTGACCGCGCTCCGGGTCGCGGAACTGGCGATGGAGGCGGGTGTGCCCGCGGGCGTCTTCAACGTCCTGCCCGGCACCGGGCCGGAGGTCGGCGAGCCCTTGGGGCGCCACATGGATGTCGACATGATCTCCTTCACCGGCTCGACCGAGACCGGGCGGCGCTTCCTGCGCTATGCGGCGGAATCGAACCTCAAGGAAGTCACGCTGGAGATGGGCGGCAAGAACCCCGCCGTGGTCCTCGACGACGCCGAGAACCTCGACCGCGTCGCCGCCCATATCGTCAACGGCGCCTTCTGGAACATGGGCGAGAACTGCTCGGCCGCCTCGCGCCTCATCGTCCAGAAGGGCGTGAAGGACGCGCTTCTGAAGCGCATCGAGGCGCATGCCCGCGAATGGCCGATGGGCGATCCGCTGGACCCCGTCAACCGCGTCGGCGCGCTGGTGTCGCCGGCGCATTTCGACAAGGTCGCGTCCTATCTCGGCAAGGGGGCGAAGGTCATCATGGGCGGCACCGCCAAGGACGGCTTCGTCGAACCGACGGTGCTCGACATCAGCGACCGCGAAGCGGTGCAGGTGCGCGAGGAGATCTTCGGGCCGGTGCTGTCGGTGCTGACCGTCGACAGTTTCGACGAGGCGATCGCGCTCGCCAACGACACCCAGTACGGCCTCGCCGCCTCGATCTTCACCGGCAACGTCAAGCGCGCGCTCCGCGGCGCGCGGGCGATCCGTGCCGGGACGGTGACGGTCAACAGCTTCGGCGAGGGCGACATCTCCACCCCGTTCGGCGGCTTCAAGGCCAGCGGTTTCGGCGGCCGCGACAACGG
>JBFKMA010000247.1:0-3762 GCA_041630175.1 Albidovulum sp. | reverse complement strand
TTCAGCCCGATCCGCAGATGGCCGAGGCTGACGCCGATGCCGAGGACGCGGACAAGCCCAAGCGGCGCGGCTGGTGGTCGCTCGGCCGCTGACCGCGGTTCTCGCAACGACGACGCCGGGCCATCGGCCCGGCGTTTTCCTGTCAGGCAACGATGTTGTGAGGCGGTGTGACGCAAAGCCCGCGTGACGGCGCCACGGCCATGGGGTAAGGCTTGGGCATGTTGGAAACCGGCATCATCGACGGTGGCTTCGCGCTCGCGGCGCTGATCTCTCTCTTCGCGGGGATCCTGTCGTTCCTCAGCCCCTGCGTCCTGCCGATCGTGCCGCCCTATCTCGCCTACATGGGCGGGATCAGCATGCGCGAGATGCGTGACGAGGGCGCGGGACGGCGGCGCACGCTGGTCGCGGCGAGTTTCTTCGTGCTCGGGCTCTCGACGGTGTTCCTGTTCCTCGGCTTCACCGCCTCGGCCTTCGGGCGGTTCTTCCTGCAGAACCAGACCTGGTTCGGCGCTGCCGCCGGGATCGTCGTGATGATCTTCGGCGCGCATTTCCTCGGCGTGTTCCGCCTTCCCTTTCTCGACCGCGAAGCGCGGATGGAGGCGGGCGATCACGGCGGCTCGGCCTTCGGCGCCTATGTGCTCGGCCTCGCCTTCGCCTTCGGCTGGACGCCCTGCATCGGCCCGCAGCTCGGCATGATCCTGTCGCTCGCGGCCCAGGACGCGTCCCTGGCGCGCGGGACCGGGCTGCTCGCGGTCTACGCGCTGGGACTCGGGCTTCCGTTCCTGCTGGTCGCGGCATACTTTCCGCGGCTCGGCGGCGTCATGGCCTTCCTCAAGCGCAACATGGTGCGGATCGAGCGCGTGATGGGCCTCCTGCTCTGGACGATCGGGCTCCTGATGCTCACCGGCGGCTTCAGCCAGTTCTCCTACTGGCTCCTGGAGACCTTCCCGGCGCTCGCGACGCTCGGCTGACTCAGCCGCATTCTCCGTCCAGTTCGGCGAGCGCCGCGTCGCCCTCGGCGGCGGTCATGTAGCGGCTCCAGCCCAGGCGGTATGCCTTGCCATCCGCCGCCTTGTTGATGAACTCCGCCACCGTCTTGCCGTCCTGCGTGAGGATCAGGAGACGGCCGGAATTCTCCTCCTCGGCCATCAGCATGTCGTTCGGTAGCCGCCGGAACAGCCCCTCGAACAGGGTCTTGACGCCGGGCTTCTCCATCGCGCGGGCCCAGGGGTGAGACGCCTTTCCGGTGTCGAAATCGTAGACCGCGATCTGGTTGGTGCCATGCACCCTGGCGCCGGTGCCCCGGTCATAGGCGCGGTTGTCGAAGACCGCGATGCGGTGATCGTCGAGGATGTCGACGTCGTGCTGGGCGAGCCAGGGACCCTGCTTCATCCAGACGATCTCGTCCGTCGCGGGGCGGTAGAGCATCACCATCGACAGATGCCTGAGGCTCAGGAACAGATCGCCCTCGCGCCAGTGAGGCCCGTCCGCGAGCACCGGCTGGATGTCGTTCAGATGCATCGGGTCGTCCTGGTAGCGGCCGGCGGTGAACAGCGCGTATTCCATGCCGTGGCGCAGCAGGATGCGCGCGACCGAGCCTTTCCACAGCACGGCGCCGTCGGCGCCGACATGGACGATCGCGTCATCGACGAAATCGGGGCCTGCCCGCTTGATTTCGGAGGGTTCGACATAGCCGGGAATCCAGAAGCCGCCCGCGCCGTCGCTTTCCGTCGAATGGTGGAAAAGTTCCCCGGTCTGCCCCCAGATCTTCTGCGAACAGGCGTCGAGCGCGAAGAGGAAGGATTGGTGATCCTTGATGATCAATTCGCCGGATGGCGTCAGATAGGGGTGGATCGCGCGATAATGCTCGGTGTTCCAGTTGGTGTATTCGGCGATCCGCGAGTCGCGCGGCGTGCCCTCCAGAAGCGTGTCCGCATCTGGCAGCCAGGCGTGCCGGACCGCGCCGTCGGTAAGCGAGACGAGTTCGACCACATGCCGCGCCCGGTCGCCGTCATAGCGCGACAGGAGCACGTAGCCCCCGGGCCGCGGCGCCGCGCCGAAGTTCCAGCCGGCGGGCCGGTCGGCGAAGCGGTCGGGCACGAAGGCGGTCATCGCGGCATCGCCTTCGATCAGCGCCTTCACGGTGTCGGGAACCTCCGCCACGGCCAGCGCGGCGTCCGAGATCGCGCCGAAGCGGTCGCCTTCGCGCTCTGCGTCGAGCACCGCCGCGCCGAAGCCGATCATGCCGAGCCCGCCGATCAGGAGAAGCAGCAGAACGACCCAGACTTCGACTTTCGCAAACAGTAATCTCTGCATCAAAATTCCGATTTTCGCGTGATTTTCGACCGCGCGCCGACAGTAGCATCGGGCCGGACCCCAGCAAAGGCGCAATCCGCGCGGGGCCTTACGCCCTGTGGTAGAACATACCAAAGAGGTGGGGCGAATCGGACCGCGTTGGTTTTGCCGGGTTTTTTGCGAATCCGGAGGGACGTGCTAGTCTCGGCGGACGCGCCATTTGCGCGCTGCTTTGGTCGCTCCGGCCGGCGGTGGGAAAGGTATTTGAGCATGAACTTGCAACGCTTCCCGACACGGGTGCTCCGGATTCATCCGGGCGCCGCATCTCCGGGGCAGACCCCGATGGCGTGGCGTGATGGCTGAAGGGACCGCAGCTTGCGGCCGGGTCTGTTCAGGCGGGCGCGGTCCAGCGCAACCGGGCGTCCAGCCGCCCGTCGCGGACATGGTCGCGCAGCACGTTGAGCCGGATGAAACGCGACTCGCGGATCGCCTTGTCGGCGAAGTCGATGCGGCGCACCTGGGCGGCCAGTTCGGCCACCGCCTCGGCGAAGTCCTTCTGCGGCTGGTGCCCCGGCGCAAGTGCGGCGAAACGCGAGAAATCAACCCGGTAGGAGCGGTTGTCGGGCGCGGCATCGGTGTTGATCTCGACAGCGACACCGCCGAGAAGCGCCGCGACCTCCTTGGCGAGCTGGCCGATCTGCCAGGTCCAGGCCTGCGAGCCGACATTGACCTCGACGAGCGTGTCGCCCGCCCGCGTCGCCGCCCATTCGATCGCGCGCGCCATGTCCTCGACATGGATCAGAGGCCGCCACGGCGTGCCATCGGACAGGACCTCGATCCGTCCGGTCCTGAGCGCGGTCGCCACGAAGTCGTTGAGCACGAGGTCGAGCCTCAGCATCGGGCTCGCCCCGCAGGCGGTGGCGAAGCGCAGGCTGGTGACCATGAACCCGTCCGCCGCGATTTCGCGCAGGCCCGCCTCGGTTGCCACCTTCGAGCGGGCATAGGCGGTCAGCGGATTGAGCGCGTCGGTTTCCTTGCGGAAGGAGTCCGATCCCGCGCCGTACATCGAACAGGAGCTGGCGAAGACGAAGCGCCGCACCCCGGCCTCGCGCGCGGCGCGGGCAGCGGAGAGCACGGCGGCGGAGTTGATCTCGGCGGTCGCGTCCTCGAATTCCTTGCCGATCGGGTCGTTCGACACCGCGGCGAGCGCCACGACCGCGTCCATCCCGGCGAAATCGGCGGCGGTGAGATCGCGCACGTCGGCGCGGCGCTGGCTCGTGAAGGCGTCGTCGGGGAAGGGGTCGGCCTCGGAGCCGGCGAACCAGTTGGCGTCGATGCCGTGGATCTCGGCCCCGGGCAGGGCGCGCCCGAGATGCCCGGCCGCGACCGGCCCGATGTAACCCCGGTGTCCGATGAGCATGATCTTCATGTTCGCCGTCGCCTCCCGCTTGTCTTCGGGGCCGCCCG
>JBFKMA010000246.1:0-3780 GCA_041630175.1 Albidovulum sp. | reverse complement strand
CGGCTCAGCCGCCCGACGCTCTGCTGATCGAGCTCCACCGGCCGACGGTCGCCGCTCGTCGCCTCGGTCGCCGCGTCAAGCTCCGCCAGTTCCGCCTCGATCCGGGGACGGTAGCGCGCGGCAAGCTCGGCATCCGTCGGCTCGCCCGTCACGGGCGCACGGTCCCGTCGCCGGTCACGAGATACTTGAAGCTCGTCAACTGCTCGGCGCCCACCGGCCCGCGCGCATGCATCTTGCCGGTGGCAATGCCGATCTCGGCGCCCATGCCGAACTCGCCGCCATCGGCGAACTGGGTCGAGGCATTGCGCATCAGGATGGCGCTGTCGAGCCGGGTGAAGAACCGCTCGGCGGTGGCGTCGTTCTCGGTCACGATCGCCTCGGTATGGTTCGAGCCGTAGCGGCGGATATGGGCGATCGCCGCGTCGACGTGGTCCACCACCTTCGCCGCGATGATCATGTCGAGGAATTCGCGCCCGAAATCATCGGCCTCGGCGGGCTTCGAACCCTTCAGCCCCTCGGCCCGGACCTCGACCCCCGCCGCCATCAGGTCGTCGACGATCTTCTGGCCGAGCGTCGCGGCGATGTCCTTGTGGACCAGCAGGCACTCCGCCGCGCCGCAGATGCCGGTGCGTCGGGTCTTGGCGTTCATGACAACGCGCAGCGCCTTCTCCGGGTCGGCGTCCTTGTCGACATAGACATGGCAGATGCCCTCGAGATGCGCGAAGACCGGCACCCGCGCCTCCTTCTGCACGAGGCCCACCAGCCCCTTGCCGCCCCGCGGCACGATCACGTCGATGAACTCCACCGCCTTCAGCATTTCGGCCACCGCCGCGCGGTCGCGCGTCGGCACGAGCTGGATCGCCGCCTCCGGCAGGCCGGCCGCCTTCAGCCCCTCGACCAGACAGGCATGGATCGCCCGGCTCGAATGGAAGCTCTCCGAGCCGCCGCGCAGGATCACCGCATTGCCGGACTTCAGGCACAGCGCGCCCGCATCGGCGGTCACGTTCGGCCGGCTCTCGTAGATCACGCCGACGACGCCGAGGGGCGTGCGCACCCGCCGGATATGGAGCCCCGAGGGCCGGTCCCATTCGGCGATCACCGCGCCCACCGGATCGTCCTGGGCCGCGACCGCGCGCAGGCCCGTTACGATGCCGCCGATCCGCGCCTCGTCGAGCATCAGCCGGTCCATCATCGCCGGGCTCAGCCCCTTCTCGCGCCCATCCGCAAGGTCCTTTGCGTTGGCCGCGATGATCGCGCCGCGCGCCGCCCAGACCGCGTCCGCCGCCGCCTCCAGCGCCCGGCGCTTGGCCTCTGGCGTAGCGCAGGCCAGTTCCGCCGCCGCCTCGCGCGCCTTCGCGCCAAGCTCCGCCATCAGCGCCGAGATGTCGCCCAGATCCTTCATCGCCGAACGGCCTTCCATCTTCTGTTCCCAAATGTCTCCGCCCGAGGCAGCGCGCACAATCGCGCCTCGCTCACAGCGCCATGTCGTCGCGATGCACCATCGGACCGCGCCCGGCATAGCCGAGAATGGCCGGAATGTCACCCGAGCGCCGCCCGGCGATGGCCCGCGCCTCCTCGGCCGAGTAGCGCACGAGCCCCTTGGCCAGCGCCTCGCCGCCCGGCCCGAGCAGCGCCACGGGATCGCCGCGGCCGAACCGGCCCGCAACCTCGGTCACGCCGGCCGGCAGGAGCGACTTGCCCTGCCCGAGCGCCGCGACGGCCCCGGCATCGAGCCACACCTCGCCGCGCGGCTTCATCGCCGCGATCCAGCGCTTGCGGGCCAGCTGCGGGTCGCCCTGCGGCAGGAACCAGGTGCAGGCGGCACCCGCCGCGAGCGCGGCGAGCGGGCGCTGGACCGAGCCTTCGGTGATCGCCATCGCGCAGCCGCCCGCCACCGCCGTCTTCGCGGCGAGCAGCTTGGTCTTCATGCCGCCCTTCGACAGGCCCGAGACCGGATCGCCCGCCATCGCCTCGATCTCGGGCGTGATCTTTTCAACGAGGTCGAAACGGCGCGCGTCGGCGGTCTCCTTCGGATTGGCCGAGTAGAACCCGTCGACATCCGACAGCAGCACCAGTTGATCCGCGCCGATCGTCACCGCGATCTGCGCCGCGAGGCGGTCATTGTCGCCGAACCGGATCTCATCCGTCGCCACCGTATCGTTCTCGTTGACGATCGGCACCACGCCGAGGCCGAGGAGCGTCTCCATCGTCGCACGGGAATTGAGGTAGCGGCGGCGGTTCTCGGTGTCCTCGAGCGTGACGAGCACCTGCCCCGCGGTCAGACCGTGCGGCGCCAGCACCTCCTCGTAGGCGCGCGCGAGCCGGATCTGGCCCACCGAGGCCGCCGCCTGGCTCTGGTCGAGAGTCAGCGTGCCCGCCGGCAGGCCGAGCACGCCGCGGCCGAGCGCGATCGAGCCCGAGGAGACGAGGATCACGTCCGAGCCCCGGGCCTTGGCCGCCGCGACATCCTCGGCCAGCCCGGCGAGCCAGTCACGGCGCAGCCCGCCGGCGCCGTCGACCAAGAGCGCCGAGCCAATCTTGACGACGAGCCGCCGCGCCGTGGCGATGTCGGGCGTCAGGGTTCCCATGTCGGCTCCTCCGGCGCTGCCTCCTTGCGGTTCTCGGCGATGATCTGCCACAGCGCGCGCAGCACGTCCTGCACGCCCTGACCGGAGACGCCGGATATCGCGAAGACCGGCCCGCCGGCGGCCTTCTCAAGACTGCGCCTGCGGTTGGCCAGCGTCTTGGCGTCGAGCGCGTCGATCTTGTTCAGCGCGGTGAGGCGCGGCTTGGACGCCAGTTCCTCGGAATAGGCCTCAAGCTCGGTGATGATGGTGCGGTAGTCCTTGGCGATCGTCGAGGAGGTGCCGTCCACGAGATGCAGGAGCACCGAGCAGCGTTCCACATGGCCGAGGAACATGTCGCCGAGCCCGCGCCCCTCGCTCGCGCCCTCGATCAGGCCGGGGATGTCGGCCATCACGAATTCCTTGCCGTCCACGCCGACCACGCCGAGATTGGGGATGAGCGTCGTGAAGGGATAGTCCGCGATCTTCGGCCGCGCGTTCGACACCGCGGCGAGGAAGGTCGACTTGCCGGCATTGGGCAGGCCCAGAAGCCCGGCATCGGCGATCAGCTTGAGCCGCAGCCAGATCGTGCGTTCGACCCCCTCCTGGCCGGGATTGGCGCGGCTCGGCGCGCGGTTGGTGGAGGACTTGAAGCGCAGGTTGCCCCAGCCGCCATTGCCGCCCTGGGCGAGAAGCACCCGCTGGCCCACCTCGGTCAGGTCGGCGATCAGCGTCTCCTCGTCCTCGTCAATGATCTCGGTGCCAACCGGAATCTTGAGGACGATGTCGTCGCCGGATTTCCCGGTCCGCTGGCTGCCCATGCCGGGCTGGCCGTTCTTGGCGAAGAAATGCTGCTGGTAGCGGAAATCGATGAGCGTGTTCAGCCCCTCGACCGCCTCGGCCCAGACCGAGCCGCCATTGCCGCCATCGCCGCCGTCGGGGCCGCCGAACTCGATGAACTTCTCGCGCCGGAACGAGACGCAGCCCCCGCCCCCGCCGCCGGAGCGGATGTAAACTTTGGCAAGGTCGAGAAACTTCATGTGCGGCGCTTTCTTCTGGATGCCCCGGCGATAGTCGGTGACGCGGGATTTCGCAAGGGCGGGTCTGGCGGCGGGTGCGACACGGCTTTGCCCGCCACCAGGGAGGAGGCGGGCTGGGGCGACCGTCGGCTGATCGAGAGATCCGGTATTCGGATCGCGTTCCGCGATCCGACCGG
>JBFKMA010000245.1:0-3791 GCA_041630175.1 Albidovulum sp. | reverse complement strand
CCGCGGTGCTGGCCGAGAAGATCGTCGAGAAGATCATCGTCAAGGAGATCGTGCGCTCGCATCGCGAGAAGCTGCCGGAGCGCCGCAAGGGCTATACCCAGAAGGCCATCGTCGGCGGCCACAAGGTCTACCTGCGCACCGGCGAGTACAAGGACGGTTCGCTCGGCGAGATCTTCATCGACATGCACAAGGAAGGCGCGGGCTTCCGGGCGATGATGAACAACTTCGCCATCGCGGTTTCCGTCGGTCTTCAGTACGGCGTGCCGCTGGAGGAGTTCGTCGACGCCTTCACCTTCACCAAGTTCGAGCCCGCCGGCATGGTCCAGGGCAACGACTCAATCAAGCAGGCGACCTCGATCCTCGACTACATCTTCCGCGAACTGGCGATCAGCTATCTCGACCGCACCGACCTCGCGCATGTGAAACCGCAGGGTGCGAGCTTCGACGATCTCGGCGGCGGCGCGGACGAGGGCCAGCCGAACCTGGCCGAAGTCAGCGAGAGCGCGGCGTCGAAATCGCTCGCGGTGCTCAAGCAGATTTCGTCCACCGGCTATCTCAGGAAGCGCCTGCCGCAGGAACTCGTCGTCCTGCGGGGCGGCATGGGCGCCACCGCGCTCGCCGGCGATCCGGTCGCGGCGCTGAACACGCTGGTGCCGGCCTCGGGGCAGGCGGCCGTGGCGGCGGCGACCACCGCCATCGCCAGCGGAACGGTGACGATGGACGCCCGCACCAAGGCCAAGATGCAGGGCTACGAGGGCGATCCCTGCGGCGAATGCGGCAACTACACGCTGGTCCGCAACGGCACCTGCATGAAATGCAACACCTGCGGGGGAACCTCGGGGTGCAGCTGAGGGCAAGAGAATACCGGTCACTCCGGTGACCCGATCCGGGGCGGGTGCGCTCGCCCCCGACGACGTTCAGGCCGCAGGCAAGAACACCGAGCGGTATGAAGGACGAGCCTGAACGGCGAAACTGGGGGCCTCCGCGGCCCCCTTTTCTTTCGGTCCCGTTGATCCGGGGCCGCGCGGGAGAGCCGGCCGACGGCCGGTCAGCCCCGCTTGCAGAAAAGATCGTAGAGAACGCCGATGAGGCGTTCGGCGCGCGGATCGGCGAGCGAGTAGAAGATCGCCTTGCCGTCGCGGCGCGCCGAGACCAGCCCTTCGAGCCTCAGCCGCGCGAGCTGCTGGCTGACCGCGGCCTGGCGCGAGGAGAGAAGCTGTTCGAGCTCCGTCACCGATTTCTCGCCGCTCGCGAGATGGCACAGGATCATCAGCCGGCCCTCATGCGCGAGCGCCTTGAGGAAGTTCGACGCGGCCTCGGCGCTGGTGACCATGTCCTCGGGGTCGGGGGCAGGGGACTGCCCGACCCGGCCGGCGTCAGCTTTGTGTTCGAGATCGTCCAAATCCATGATCTTCCCGGATATATCCTGCAAATATAGGCGCTGCCGCGGGCCTGCGCCAGTCCTCGCTCGGCGGCCGGATCAGTCGTGATGCATGAAGTCGCCGTAGCGACCGTCCCAGAACAGCAGCGGCTCGCCATTACGCATCGCCGCCCGGAGCACGCGGCCGACGAGGATCGCGTGGTCGCCGCCCTCATGCGCGGCATGGGCGGCGCAGTCGAACCGCGCGAGGCAGCCGGGCAGGAGCGGCAGGCCCTCGGGCGTGGTGCCGATCTCGAGCCCGGCGAAATCACCGCCGGCGCGGGCGAAGCGGCGGCACAGCTCGATCTGGTCGGCGGCGAGGATGTGGATCGCGTAATGGCTGGCCGCGGCGAAGGCGGGAAAGCGCGTCGACTTGCGCGCCGGGCACCACAGGACCAGCGGCGGATCGAGCGACAGCGAGGAGAAGCTGTTGGCGGTGATCCCGACCGGGCCACGGTCCGACACCGTGGTGACGACGGTCACGCCGGTCGCATAGCGGCCAAGCGCGGCGCGGAAATCGCGCGGGCTGTCGGAATCGGGGGTGATATGTTCCATCGCGTGTCCTGTCGCTGGCGCCCGGCGCCGGATCGCCGGCCGTCGCGAGGACAGGAAAACCACATTCCGGGGCCGATGGCTACCCGCGGGACGGCCCGAAAACCGTGTCCGGTCAGGCCTCTTCCTTGGCGGTATTGATGAGCCAGCCGCCCGGGCCGGCGACGCGGTCCGGCAGCGTCAGGATCATCACTTCGCGGAGCACGAGGCAGGCCAGGAGGCTGGCGACGATTTCATCGAACGATATCTGGCTCAGGAAACTCATTATCCACTCCTTGTCCCATCTCTGGCAGCCTCGCGCGCAAAGGCGGCGCCAATGCGGCGGCGGCGGGGCAATTCGCGGCCG
Organism: Albidovulum sp.; assembly: GCA_041630175.1. Lineage (GTDB taxonomy): Bacteria > Pseudomonadota > Alphaproteobacteria > Rhodobacterales > Rhodobacteraceae > Albidovulum. The sequence continues at coordinate 1,473 of JBFKMA010000245.1, read as the reverse complement.
ATCTGGTGGCGTGCGGGCCGCCCGATCGGCCAGTGGGCGGCAGCGGCGAGGCGCGCGTCCGGGGACGGCGGCAAACCCGGCGCTTGTTCTTTGCCGTCCGCATCCTTATGTCGCCCACATCCCCTTTTGGCCGCGGGATCGTCCCGACGGCAGACGGAGTGTCGGATGGCAGTCGCGCTTCACTATTTCCGCTGGGCCTTTCTGGCCACCGCGGGCGGCCTCGCGCTCGCCTTCTGGTTGGGCTGGGGCTACAGCCACAGCCTCGGCGGCGCGATCAGCTTCTTCCTGATCGGCGCGGTGCTCGCGGTGCTCGAGATCTCGCTGTCCTTCGACAATGCGATCGTGAATGCCAACAAGCTGAAGGAGATGGATCCGGTCTGGCAGCGCCGCTTCCTGACTTGGGGCATCCTGATCGCGGTGTTCGGCATGCGGATCATCTTTCCGCTGCTCATCGTCGTCATCGCCGCTCGGATCGGGCCGATTGACGCGGTGCAGCTGGCCGCGCTCAGGCCCGACGAATACGCCCGCATCATCGGCGCCTCGCATCTGTCGATCGCGGCCTTCGGCGGCACGTTCCTGATGATGGTGGCGCTGAACTACTTCATCGACGAGGGCAAGGAGGTCGACTGGATCCGCGCATTCGAATGCCAACTCAGGCGCTGCGCCTCGATCCGCGGGCTCGAGATCGCGTTCGTGCTGGCGGTCGTCCTGATCTTCTCGGCGGTGATGGCGCCCGACGACCGGGCGCGGTTCCTTTTCGTGGCGATCGGCGGGCTTCTGACCTTCCTCGGCGTCGAAGTCATCGGTCATGTGCTGGACGCGCGCCAGCGCGCGGTAGGCATGGCGGCGCGGGGCGGGCTCGGGGCGTTCCTGTATCTCGAGGTTCTCGACGCCTCGTTCAGCTTCGACGGCGTGATCGGCGCCTTCGCGCTCACCCACAACCTCTTCCTGATCGCGATCGGCCTCGGCATCGGGGCGATGTATGTGCGGTCGATGACGATCATGCTCGTGGAGCGCAAGACGCTGGCGCAGTTCCGCTACCTCGAACACGGCGCCTTCTATTCGATCCTGGTCCTCAGCATGATCATGTTCGCCCAGACGCTGTGGCACATTCCGGAGCTCGTGACCGGCGTGCTCGGATCGGCCTTCATCGGCGTCGCGCTCGTCTCCTCGATCCTCCACAATCGCCGGCAGAAGACCGCCTGAGGCGCGCCTCGCCTCGCCGATCCGCATCGGGGGGCATCGAGCCCCCGCTCGGCGGTCGCCGCGTCGCGGCTCGGCGCCAGGGGAATCATGGCAGCGCCGAGACACCCAAGATGTTCAGGCCCGACTTCATTGTGGTGAGGAGGAACTCGCTGCAACTCCGGAAGATCCGGTGGGGGCCTGATTGCCGATTCCCCTGGTTCCGCCGGAAGATCAGGGGCGATTCCCGCGGGAGCCGGCACGCTCCGAAGGAGCGGTGTCCTGTCGGCT
>JBFKMA010000244.1:0-3803 GCA_041630175.1 Albidovulum sp. | reverse complement strand
TCGAGCCAGCCGGACAGCGCGTCGCGAAGCGCGGGGGAAAGCCCGAGGCCCATCGCCCCGGCTCAGGCCAGCCAGCGCCGCATCGCGCGTTCGAAGACGCTAGCGAAGAAGGTCAGAAGGTCGGTGCCCTGATTGGCGCGGAACTGGTGCGGATCGCCGGCGCCGAGCGCCAGCATCCCCGGCAGCCGCCCCGCGCCGAGATCGAGGCGCATCGTCGCCTCGGAGCGGATCGCGGTGCCGGAGGGGCCGTAGATCGCCGCGGCTTCCGGCAGGGTGGGGCGCAGCACCACCGCCCGCGCGGGCGCGGCGCGGCCGCCCCCCATATACTCCGCGACGAAACCGGGCCGGGCCACGCAGAGCACGTCTCCGAGCCGGTTCAGCACCGGGTCGTGGTCGGACTGCACGGTTTCCAGAACCAGCCGCACGCAGTCCACGCGCAGGATCTGCGCCACCTCGTTGCCGAGACCGTGCAGGAACGCCTCGAAATCGGTGGGCTCCAGCATCTGCAGGATGGCGCGGTGGATCTGGTTGGTGCCGGCGAGGTTCTCGTAGGCCGCCGCGATGACCGACCGGTGGGTGTCCTCCAGCCGGTCGAGCCGCGCCTCGAGACGCTCCATCGCGATGCCCCGAAGATCGACGATGTTGGCGCCCATCGCCCGCTCGTTCGCGGCAATGAGCGCCCGCATCAGATCCCGGTCCTCGAGAATCGCCTCCGGCTCGGCCAGAAGCCTGTCTCTCACCTCGTCCGCGATGGGTGCCGTGCCTGCCATTCCTGCCCCTCTTATGGTCTGCTTCGTTTTGGCGGACTATACACGAGGTCAGGCGATTTTCTGCCCGGTTTTTGCCCAGTCCTGCAGAAACTGGTCGAGGCCCTTGTCGGTCAGCACATGGTTGGCCATCGACTTGATCACCGCCGGCGGCGCGGTCATCACGTCGGCGCCGATCTTGGCGCATTCGATGACATGGTTCACCGAGCGGATCGAGGCGGCGAGGATCTCGGTCTTGAAGTCGTAATTGTCGTAGATCGTGCGGATGTCGTGGATCAGCTCGACCCCGTCGAGATGGATGTCGTCCAGGCGGCCGATGAAGGGCGAGATGAACGAGGCGCCGGCCTTGGCGGCGAGGAGCGCCTGGGCGGCCGAGAAGCAGAGCGTGACGTTGACCTTCAGCCCTTCCGATGCGAAGGCCTTGCAGGCGGTGAGACCGTCCCAGGTCAGCGGCACCTTGATCGCGATGTTCGGTGCGATCTTGGCAAGCTTGAGACCTTCGGTGATCATCGCCTTGGCCTCGGTGGCCACGACTTCGGCGGAAACGGGGCCCGAGACCATGTCGCAGATCTCTTTCGTGACCTCGATGATGTCGCGGCCCGATTTCAGGATCAGCGACGGGTTGGTGGTGACCCCGTCGACCATGCCGAGGTCGTTGAGTTCACGGATGGCGGCGGTGTCGGCGGTATCGACGAAGAATTTCATGGGCGGCGTTCCCGGGCTGGTGCTTGCGTTCGGCCGCCCTTCTAGCGCAAGGCCGCGCGGGTCGGAACCCTCGATCGGGGGCGGGCTTGGCTGATCCCGGCTTTTTCGACGAAGGCGCGCTGGTTTCGGTCCTGACGACCGAGCCCTTGGGCCGCGCGCTCGACTACCGGGCGCCGGAGGGCGGTTGCTTCACCGGCGCCTTCGTCGAGGTGCCCTTGGGCCCGCGCCGGGTTCTGGGCGTGGTCTGGGGGCCGGGCGAGGGCGGCTATGACCTGTCGAAAGTGCGCCCGGTGACGCGGGTTCTCGATGCCGCGCCGATGGGAGAGGCGATGCGCGCCTTCCTGATCCGGGTGGCGGATTACACGCTGACGCCGATGCCGGCGATGCTGAGGCTCGCGACCCGCGCGCCGGGGCTGGCCGACCCGCCGGGGCCGCGCCGGGTCTACCGCAAGGGTTGGTCCGAGCCCGACCGGATCACCGACGCACGGACGCGGGTGATGGAGGTGCTCGCGGATTACGGCGGCGCGGCCTTCACTCTGGGCGAGCTGGCGGGGCTTGCCGGGGTTTCGACAAGCGTCGTCAAGGGGCTGGTGAAACAGGGCGCGGTGGCCGAGGAGGAGGCGCCGCGCGACCTGCCCTATCCGGCGCTCGATCCGCAGCTTCCGGGCAAGGCGCTGGCCGCGGATCAGGCCGCCGCCGCCCTGCGGCTCCGCGCCGCGATCGCGGCGGGGCGCTACGGCACGACGCTCCTGAAGGGCGTCACCGGCTCGGGCAAGACCGAGGTCTATCTGGAGGCGGTTGCCGAATGCCTCGCGCAAGGCCGGCAGGCGCTGGTGCTTCTGCCCGAGATCGCGCTGACGGCGGAGTTCCTCACGCGGGTCGAGGACCGCTTCGGCGCGATGCCGGGCGAATGGCATTCCGGCGTCACCCAGACCGAGCGGCGACGGCTCTGGCGCATGGCGGGCGAGGGTGGCGTCGGCCTTGTCGTCGGCGCGCGCTCGGCTTTGTTCCTGCCGTTCCGCGACCTCGGCCTCATCGTCGTCGACGAGGAGCACGACACCTCCTACAAGCAGGAGGACGGGGTGCTCTACAATGCCCGCGACATGGCGGTGCTGCGTGCGTCCCTGTGCGACGCGCAGGTGATCCTCGCCTCGGCGACGCCGTGCCTCGAGACCTGGGCCAATGCCGAGGCGGGCAAGTATTCCCGCATAGACCTGACCTCGCGCTTCGGCGTGGCCGAGATGCCGGACCTCTCGGCGATCGACATGCGCGCCGAGAAGCTGGAACCGAGCCGCTGGATCGGCCCGACGCTCGCCGGCGCCGTCCGCGCCCGGATCGAACGCGGCGAGCAGGCGCTTTTGTTCCTCAACCGCCGCGGCTATGCGCCGGTCACGATCTGCCGCGCCTGCGGCCACCAGATCGGCTGCGAGCATTGCGACGCGCGCATGGTCGAGCACCGCTTCCTCAAGCGCCTCGTCTGCCATCAATGCGGCGAGACGAAGCCGATGCCGAACGCCTGTCCGTCGTGTCAGGCCGAGGACCGCCTCGCCCCGGTCGGGCCCGGCGTGGAGCGGCTCGCCGAGGAGGTGGCCGACCGCTTCCCCGAGGCGCGGGTGGCGGTGCTGTCCTCGGACCTCTTCGGCTCGGCGCGGGCGCTGAAGGAGAAGATCGGAGAGATCGCCGGCGGCGGGGCCGACATCGTCATCGGCACCCAGCTCGTCGCCAAGGGTCACAACTTCCCGCTCCTGACGCTCGTCGGCGTCATCGACGCCGATCTCGGGCTTCAGGGCTCCGACCTGCGTGCCGCCGAACGCACCTTCCAGCTCATGCGCCAGGTCTCGGGGCGCGCGGGCCGCAGCGACAGGCCGGGCGAGGCGCTGTTGCAGACCTATCAGCCCGAACACGCAGTGATCCGCGCGATCCTGTCGGGCGACGAGGAGGCGTTCTGGCGCGCCGAGGCCGCCGAGCGGCAGGCGGCGGGGATGCCGCCCTACGGACGGCTCGCCGGGATCGTGCTGTCCTCGCCCGACATGCAGACGGTCTTCGATTTCGGCGCCGAGCTTGCCCGCCGCGACGCGCCTCTGCGCCGGATCGGCGCGCAGGTCTTCGGGCCTGCGCCCGCGCCGATCGCGCGGGTCAGGGGGCGGCACCGGGTGCGGCTGCTGGTCAAGGCGGCGAAGGGCGTGTCCTTGCAGTCCGCGCTTGCCGAATGGGTGGGGCAGTTCAGGGTGCCGAACAATCTCAGGTTGGCGATCGATATCGACCCGCAGAGCTTCTACTGAGCCCGGGGGGGGGGGGGGGGGGGGGGGGGGGGGGGGGGGGGGGGGGGGG
>JBFKMA010000243.1:0-3806 GCA_041630175.1 Albidovulum sp. | reverse complement strand
GGCTGCAGACCGTCACCGCCTTCGGGCTTCTGGCCGAGGTCAATACCGGCTACCCGATCCTGCTGACCGAGATGACGATCCTCACGGCGCTCCGCACCGCCGCGATGTCGGCGCTCGCCGCGAAACATCTCGCGCCCGCCGGCGCAAGCACGATGGCGATGATCGGCAACGGCGCCCAGGCCGAGTTCCAGGCGCTCGCGTTCAAGGCGATTTGCGGCGTGAGCCATGTCCGCCTTCACGACATCGACCCCACCGCAACCACAAAATGCACCAGAAATCTGGTGGGTTCCGGGCTAAAGCTCACCCCCTGCAAGAGCGCCGAGGAGGCGATGGAGGGGGCCCAGATCATCACCACCTGCACCGCCGACAAGCAATACGCGACGATCCTGACCGACAACATGGTGGGCGCTGGCGTCCACATCAACGCGGTGGGCGGAGACTGCCCCGGCAAGACCGAGCTGCACCGCGACATCCTGCTGCGCTCCTCGATCTTCGTCGAATACCCGCCCCAGACCCGCATCGAGGGCGAGATCCAGCAACTCGATTCCGACCATCCGGTGAGCGAGCTCTGGCAGGTCATCACCGGCGCGGCGGCCGGCCGCACCGATCCCCGCCAGATCACGCTCTTCGACAGCGTCGGCTTCGCGATCGAGGATTTCTCGGCGCTGCGCTACATCCACGATCAGCTCCAGGCGCTGCCCTACAGCGAGCCCCTCGACATGATCGCCGACCCCGACGACCCGCGCGACCTCTACGGAATGCTCCTGCGGGCCAAGGCCAAGGCCGCCTGACCCGCCGCTCTTCTTCCGTTTCCAGATACCTGGTCGCGCGCCATTGGTCCAAGCGACCAATGGCGCCCCGGCTGCCCCCTCAAACGCCCTTGCACCGGACGGTGCAAGGCAATATTCCCCGGCCATGACACACGCCCATGACCGCCTCCTCATCATCGACTTCGGCAGCCAGGTGACGCAGCTCATCGCGCGGCGCCTGCGCGAGCTCAATGTCTACTGCGAAATCCACCCGTTCCAGAACGTCACCGACGAGTTCCTGAGCGAGTTCGCCCCGAAGGCGGTGATCTTCTCGGGCGGCCCGGCCTCGGTCTTCGCGGACGGCGCGCCGATGCCGCCGAAGGCGGTCTTCGACCTTGGCGTGCCGATCCTCGGCATCTGCTATGGCCAGCAGGTGATGATGCACTGCCTCGGTGGCCGCGTCGAACGCGGTCACAAGACCGCCGAGTTCGGCCGCGCCTATGTCACCCCGAGCGCGGAGAAGCTCCCGCTCCTCGACGGCTGGTTCGCGGACGGCCGCGAGCAGGTCTGGATGAGCCACGGCGACCATGTCTCGGAAATCGCGCCGGGCTTCCAGGTCTACGGCACCTCGCCGAACGCCCCCTTCGCGATCACTGCCGACCCTGAGCGCCACTTCTACGCGGTGCAGTTCCACCCCGAGGTGCACCATACCCCGAAGGGCGCCAAGCTCTACGAGAACTTCGTCCGCCTCGCGGGTTTCACCGGCGACTGGACCATGGGCGCCTACCGCGAGGACGCGATCGCGAAGATCCGCGAGCAGGTCGGCGACCAGAAGGTGATCTGCGGGCTTTCGGGCGGCGTCGATTCATCGGTCGCCGCGATCCTCATTCATGAGGCGATCGGCGACCAACTCACCTGCGTCTTCGTCGATCACGGGCTTCTTCGCCTCAACGAGGCCGAGGAAGTCGTGACCATGTTCCGCGACACCTACAACATCCCGCTGATCCACGCGGATGAATCCGACCTCTTCCTCGGCGCGCTCGAAGGCGTCTCCGACCCCGAAGTGAAGCGCAAGACCATCGGCAAGCTCTTCATCGACGTCTTCCAGAAGCACGCCCACGAGGTCGGCGGCGCGACCTTCCTCGCGCAAGGCACGCTCTACCCCGACGTGATCGAGAGCGTCAGCTTCTCCGGCGGCCCCTCGGTCACGATCAAGTCGCATCACAACGTGGGCGGCCTGCCGGAAAAGATGGGCCTGAAGCTCGTCGAGCCCCTGCGCGAGCTTTTCAAGGACGAGGTCCGCGCGCTTGGCCGCGAGCTTGGCCTGCCCGACAAGTTCATCGGCCGCCACCCCTTCCCCGGCCCCGGCCTCGCGATCCGCTGCCCCGGCGAGATCAGCCGCGAGAAGCTGGAGATCCTGCGCCAGGCCGATGCGGTCTATATCGACCAGATCCGCAAGCACGATCTCTACGACGAGATCTGGCAGGCCTTCGTCGCGATCCTGCCGGTCAAGACCGTTGGCGTGATGGGCGACGGGCGGACCTATGACTATGCCTGCTCCTTGCGCGCGGTGACATCCGTCGACGGCATGACCGCCGACTACTACCCGTTCACGCACGACTTCCTCGGCGAGACCGCGACGCGGATCATCAACGAGGTCAAGGGCATCAACCGGGTGATGTACGACATTACCTCGAAGCCCCCCGGAACGATCGAGATGGAGTGAGCGCCGGCGCCGCCGCGCGGTCACGACCGCAGCGGCGGCGCGTCCTGAGGCGGACACGTCCGAGGCTCAAGGCAAGAGCGGCACGGCCCGCTCCGGGTGAGCCGTCCGGGCAGCTTTCATGCCGGCACAAGTCGCACCGGATTTCCGGCTTCGGGCGCGCTCGTCCGGGGCCAACCGCGGCCCTCGCCCCGCGTCGGTTCCGCACCACCCCTCACCCACCAAATCTTGTGCCTTCGGCGTGACAATCCCCGCCGGAACACCTATAAGATGGGGAGCAATAACCGGGGCGAACGGGCATGACCGACGAGACGCAGAAGCCGAACGAATACGGCGCGGATTCCATCAAGGTTCTCAAAGGCTTGGAGGCCGTCCGCAAGCGGCCCGGGATGTATATCGGCGACACCGACGACGGGTCGGGCCTGCACCACATGGTCTACGAGGTCGTCGACAACGGCATCGACGAGGCGCTGGCCGGTCACGCCAACTTCGTGCGCGTCCGGATCCATGCCGACAATTCCGTCTCGGTCCGCGACAACGGCCGGGGAATCCCCACCGACATGCACCCGACGGAAGGCGTCTCTGCGGCCGAGGTGATCATGACCCAGCTCCATGCCGGGGGTAAGTTCGACCAGAACAGCTACAAGGTCTCGGGCGGATTGCACGGCGTCGGCGTGTCGGTCGTGAACGCGCTTTCGGATTGGCTGGAACTGCGCATCTGGCGGAACGGCAAGGAGCATTTCGCGCGCTTCGAACACGGCGAGACGGCCGAGCCCTTGCGCGTCGTCGGCGACGCCGCGCCGGGCGAAAAGGGCACCGAGGTGCGCTTCCTCGCCTCGTCCAAGGTCACCAATCCGGACGGGACCTTCTCCAACCTCGATTACGTCTTCAAGACGCTCGAGACGCGGCTTCGCGAACTCGCGTTCCTGAATTCCGGCGTGAAGATCATCCTCGAGGACAATCGCGGCGCCGAGTTGCAGCGCACGGAGCTGTTCTACGAAGGCGGCGTGCGGGAATTCGTCAAGTATCTTGACCGTCACAAGACCCCGGCGATGCCGGAGCCGATCTTCATCCAGGGCGAGCGCGGCGGTATCGGCGTCGAGGTGGCAATGTGGTGGAACGACAGCTACCACGAGACGGTGCTGCCCTTCACCAACAACATCCCGCAGCGCGACGGCGGCTCCCATCTCGCCGGGTTCCGCGGCGCGCTGACGCGGACCATCAACACCTACGCCCAGACGTCCGGGATCGCCAAGAAGGAGAAGGTGGATTTCACCGGCGACGATGCCCGCGAAGGGCTGACCTGCGTTCTGTCGGTGAAGGTGCCGGACCCG
>JBFKMA010000242.1:0-3815 GCA_041630175.1 Albidovulum sp. | reverse complement strand
CATCCGATTCGCGACCAGCGTCAATCAGGACGAGGTCGAGGCGCTGGCCGCGCTCATGACCTACAAATGCGCGCTGGTGGAAACCCCGTTCGGCGGGTCGAAGGGCGGCCTCTGCATCGACCCCCGCGAATGGGACGAGCATGAGATGGAGCTGATCACGCGGCGCTTCGCCTATGAGCTGATCAAGCGCGACCTCATCAACCCGGCGCAGAACGTCCCCGCGCCCGACATGGGCACGGGCGAGCGCGAGATGGCCTGGATCGTCGATCAGTACAAGCGCATGAACACCACCGACATCAACGGCGCGGCCTGCGTGACCGGCAAGCCGCTCAATGCCGGCGGCATCGCCGGCCGGGTCGAGGCGACGGGCCGCGGCATCCAGTACGCCTTGCGCGAATTCTTCCGCCATCCCCACGATGTCGAGCTTGCCCGGCTGAGCGGTACGCTCGACGGCAAGCGCATCATCGTCCAGGGTCTCGGCAATGTGGGCTACCACGCCGCGACGTTCCTCGCGACCGAGGACGGCGCGCGCATCACCGGCATCATCGAGCGCGACGGTGGGCTCTTCAATCCCGAGGGTATGAACGTGCAGGCGGTGCGCGACTGGCTGGTTCAGACCGGCGGCGTCAAGAACTGCCCCGAAGGCACCTATGTCGCCGACGGCAGCAAGCTTCTCGAAGAGGATTGCGACGTTCTCATCCCGGCGGCGATGGAGGGCGTGATCCATCTGGGCAACGCCGACAAGGTCAAGGCGCCCTTGATCATCGAGGCCGCGAACGGCCCGGTCACGGCCGGCGCCGACGAGTTGCTGCGCAACCGCGGCACGATCATCATCCCCGACCTCTACGCCAATGCCGGCGGTGTGACCGTGTCCTATTTCGAATGGGTCAAGAACCTCTCGCATATCCGTTTCGGCCGCATGCAGCGCCGGCAGGAAGAGGCGCGGCACCAGATCCTGATCGACGAGCTCGAACGGCTGTCGGCCGACAAGGGGCTCGGCTGGACGCTGTCGCCGGGCTTCAAGGACCAGTATCTGCGCGGCGCGGGCGAGCTGGAGCTGGTGCGGTCGGGCCTCGACGATACGATGCGCGCGGCCTACCAGTCGATTAGCGAAACCTGGCACAGCCGCAATGACGTCACCGACATGCGGATGGCGGCCTATATCGTGGCGATCGACCGCGTGGCCAAGAGCTACCGTTCGAAAGGGCTCTGAGCGGCGGGGCCGCGGGCGCCGGCTCTCGGCTCGCACGCCCGCGTCTGTCTGATGCCGAAAGGGCCTTTCGATGAATCCGCTGCGCGGCATCACGTTGAAACTCTGTTCGGTCGCCGTCTTCATGACGATGGCGAGCCTGATCAAGGCCTCGTCGGACGCGGTGCCGCCCGGCGAGGCGGTGTTCTTCCGCTCCACCTTCGCGGTGCCGGTGATCCTGGTCTGGCTGATCGCGACGCGCGGGCTGCGGTCGGGGCTGGCGACCAGTAACCCGCTCGGCCATTTCTGGCGCGGGCTGATGGGCACGCTCGCGATGGGCTTCGGCTTCGCGGGGCTCGGGCTCCTGCCGCTGCCCGAAGTGACGGCGATCGGCTACGCGGCGCCCTTGCTCACCGTGGTCTTCGCGGCGATGTTTCTCGGCGAGAACGTCCGGGTTTTCCGCATCTTTTCGGTGGCGCTCGGGCTGACGGGCGTGCTGATCATCCTTTCGCCGCGGCTGACGGCGCTCTCGGCGGGTGAGATCGGCAGCGCCGAGGCGCTCGGCGCGATCGTCGTGCTGGTCGGCGCGCTCTTCACCGCACTTGCGCAGGTCTTCGTGCGCCGCCTCGTGGCCGAGGAGAGGGTGAGCGCGATCGTCTTCTATTTCTCGGTCAACTCGGCACTTCTGTCGCTGATCTCGCTGCCCTTTGGCTGGGTGATGCCCGACCCGGCCAGCGCCGCGATGCTGGTCGGCGCGGGGCTGCTCGGCGGGCTCGGCCAGGTGCTTCTGACCTCGTCCTACCGCTTCGCCGACGCCTCGGTGATCGCGCCCTTCGAATATGCCTCGATGCTGCTCGCGCTCGCCATCGGTTATGTCGTCTTCGACGAGGTGCCGACGCGCGTGGTGCTCGGCGGCGCGGCGCTCGTCGTCGCGGCGGGGATCCTGATCATCTGGCGCGAGAGCCGGCTCGGCCTCGAGCGCGACCGCCAGCGCAAGGCGATGACGCCGCAGGGCTGAGCGTGCCGGTTCAGGTCTCGAGCCAGATCGTGACCGGGCCCTGGTTGGTGAGGCTCACATCCATGTCGGCGCCGAATTCGCCGTTCTCGACGCGGAGCCCCAGGGCGCGCAGGCGCTCTGAGAAATGCAGGTAGAGCCGCTCGCCCTCGGCCGGCGGCGCGGCGGTGGAGAAGCCCGGACGGTTGCCGCGCGAAGTATCGGCGGCGAGCGTGAACTGGCTCACCACCAGAGCCGCGCCGCCGGCATCGACGAGCGAGCGGTTCATCTTGCCGGCCTCGTCCTTGAAGATCCTGAGCTTCGCGATCTTGGCGGCAAGCTGGTCGGCCTCGGCCTCGGTGTCGCCCTGCATGGCGCAGACGAGGATCAGGAGCCCGGCGCCGATCTCGCCGGTCATGCGTCCGGCGACGGTGACGCGGGCCTCGCTGACCCGCTGGATGAGCGCGCGCATCAGTCGATCTCCTCTGACCAGGGCGGGTTGGCGCCGGCGCGCGACACCGTGACGGCGGCGGCGGCGCAGCCGAGCGCGAGGGCGGCGTCGAGCGCCCCGGGCGCAAGCTCCGCGAGCGCCGGTTTCGAAAGCTGGCCGGCGCGGTGCAGCGCGGCGAGCACGCCCGCGTTGAAGGTGTCGCCGGCTCCGACGGTGTCGGCCACGGCGACCTTGCGGGCGGGGGCGAAGCGCCGGTCGCGGGCGGTGACGGCATGGGCGCCGATAGCGCCCTCGGTGACGAAGACCGCCTTAGGCCCACGCTCCAGAACCGCATTGGCGAGGTCGGCGATCTCGCCCGGCCCTTCGAGCCAGCGCAGATCCTCGTCCGACAGCTTCACGATGTCGGCCAAGGCCACCATCCGCGCGATCCGTCCGCGATAGGCCGCCTCGTCGGTGATGAAGTCTGGCCGGACATTTGGGTCGATCATCGTCGCCCGCGCCGCCGCCTCGCGCGCCATCAGCGCCTCGTAGGCCGCGCCGCAGGGCTCGCCCACGAGGCTGATGCCGCCGAAGAACAGCGCCTCGACCGTGTCGGGCAGGGCGGGAAGGTGGTCCGGCGACAGCATCCGGCCCGCGGTCATCTCGTCGTAGAAGGCGTAGCGCGCCTGGCCGTCCGTCAGCGTCACGAAGGCGAGCGTCGTCGGCCGCGCCGAGCGCACCGCGAGGCCGCTGTCGACCTTCGAGGCGTCGAGCGCCTCGGTCAGCATCCGCCCGAAGAGGTCGGTCGAGAGGCCCGAGAAGAAACCGGACCGCGCGCCGAGGCGGCCGATCGCGATGGCGGTGTTGAAGACCGCGCCGCCCGGATAGGGGGCGAAGGCGTCCTCGCCCGCCTCGGTCCTGCGGGGCAGCATGTCGATCAGCGCTTCGCCGCAACTCAGGATCATCGGCCGGTCCCTTCTTCGGATGAGCATCTGCCGCCCTCCCTTAGCCGACCCCACCTTCGGCATCAACGCCGGGACGCGCAGGGTTCTTGACGTGCGTCAATGCGATGCGCCGCAGCCCGGCGCAGAGTCGGCGCGTTCCCGGCTTGGAACAGGAGAGAGAGATGGTTGAGAAGTCCCCGGCCAGCGCATTCTGGCCCTCATTCTACGAACCGTTCCGTCACGTCGGCGCGCGGCTGT
>JBFKMA010000241.1:0-3840 GCA_041630175.1 Albidovulum sp. | reverse complement strand
GCTTGGATTCTTCGAGCAAGTTCAGGTCCATGTGGTTGCGCATGTAGCGCTCGGACGCCTTCTGCAGCGGCTGGTAATCCCACGGGAAGTAGTTGCCGTTCCTGAGCGCCTCGTAGACCACCCAGCGGCGGGCCTGGCTTTGCCGGACATCGGCGTCGAAGCGGGCGAGATCCCAGCGGGCTTCGGATTTCGCGCGGAGGCTCGTCAGCGTGCCGGCATGGGCGGGGTCGCCGGCGAGGTTGGTCAGTTCGTGCGGGTCGGCCTCGAGGTCGAAGAGCTGGTCGGGATCGAGCGCGCAGCGGTTGTACTTCCACTTGCCGTAGCGCAGCGAGACCAAGGGCGCGTAGGACGCCTCGGCCGCGTATTCCATCATCACCGGCGCGGTGCGCTCGGTGCCCATCGCGGTGGGTACGAGGCTTTCGCCGTCGGTCCAGGGGGCGACCTCCTCGAGGCTCACACCGGCGAGGTCACAGAGCGTCGGCGTCACGTCGATGGTGGAGACGGCCGTGTCGATGCGTTGCGGCGCGAGGCCGGGGGCGGCGAGCATCAAGGGCACCCGCGAGGAGCCATCGTAGAAGTTCATCTTGAACCACAGCCCGCGCTCACCCAGCATGTCGCCGTGGTCGGAGACGAAGAGGATCACCGCTTCCTGCCGCGTGGTCTCCAGCGCCTCGAGGATCTCGCCGATCTTGTCGTCGAGATAGGAGATGTTGGCGAAATAGGCGCGGCGCGAGCGGCGGATGTCCTCTTCGGTGATGTTGAAGTTGCGCCAGTCGTTCGCGTCGAAGATGCGTTTCGCGTGCGGGTCGTGATCCTCGTAGGCCATCGCCGGGATCTCAGGCAGGAGATGCTCGCAGTCCTCGTAGAGGTCCCAGTATTTCTTGCGCGCGACGTAGGGATCGTGCGGGTGTGTGAAGCTGACGGTCAGGCACCAGGGCCTCGCGTCGAGGCCGCGGGCGAGGTCGTAGACCTTGGCGCGGGCGTTGTAGGCCACCTCGTCGTCGTATTCCATCTGGTTGGTGATCTCGGCCACGCCGGCGCCGGTCACCGAACCCATGTTGTGATACCACCAGTCGATGCGCTCGCCGGGCTTGCGGTAATCCGGGGTCCAGCCGAAATCGGCGGGGTAGATGTCGGTCGTCAGCCGTTCCTCGAAGCCGTGGAGCTGGTCGGGGCCGACGAAATGCATCTTGCCCGAGAGGCAGGTCCGGTAGCCCGCGCGGCGCAGGTGATGGGCATAGGTCGGGATGTCGGAGGCGAATTCGGCGGCGTTGTCGTAGACGCGGGTGCGCGAGGGGAGCTGGCCCGTCATGAACGAGGCGCGGCCCGGCGCGCACAGGGGCGAGGCGGTATAGGCGTTCTGGAACCGCACCGAGCGCGCGGCGAGGCGCTTGAGGTTGGGCGCGTGCAGCCAGTCCGCCGGGCCGTCCGGAAAGAGCGTGCCGTTCAGCTGGTCCACCATGAGGATCAGGATATTCGGCTGAGTGGACATGGCGGATCTCCTCGATGTTGCGGCGGTGTCACTGTGGCGGGCCGGTGTGGCCCCGGCTTGTCGGGTTGCGACATGACATGACGCGTGCGGCTTGGCAATCTTGGCGCAGTCCGTGCGACAAGCGGGCAAACGCGACCGGCAACCCGCCCCGAAAGACCCGAGACATTCATGGACCGCAAGCTTCTTCTCATCATCATCGATGGCGTGCCCTACGCCAACTGGCGCGGCTTTTTCGGCAATCTCGAGGGCTGGGTGGCCTCGGGCGAGGCGCGGGTCTGGCGGATGCGCTCGGTTCTGCCCTCGACCTCGGCCTCGTGCTACGCCTCGATCCATACCGGGGTCACCCCGCAGGTCCACAGGGTGACGTCGAACGAGTCGATCTTCCGCGTGGCGGAGCCAGACATCTTCTCGGAAGTCGCGAAGGCCGGTGGCCGGACGGGGGCGGTGGCGCACAGCTTCTGGTCGGAATTCTTCAACCGCGCGCCCTTCGATCCGGTCAGGGACATCGAATATGACGAGCCGGAGGGCGGCCCGATCAGCCACGGACGGTTCCACACCATGACCGGCTATGGCCACGACAACCAGATGACGCCCTGCGATGCCGATCTCTTCGCGACGCTGACGATGCTGTGCGAACGCCACGGGATCCAGTACGGCATGCTGCACAGCTGCACGCTCGACAGCATGGGCCACCGCTTCGGCCATGACTGCATCCAGATGGACCTCGCCTGCTTCAAGCTCGACGGCCAGCTCGCGCCCTATGTCGAGCGCTGGCGCAAGGCGGGTTACGAGGTCATCGTCACCGCCGATCACGGGCAGTCCTCGCGCGGCCATCACGGCGGCGCCGAGGACGTGCAACGTGACTTCGCGCTGTACTATTTCGGCCCCGCCGAGGGTCCCGCGCCGGATGTGCTCCTCGACCAGCTCCAGCTTGCACCGACGATCCTCGCCCGGCTCGGCGTGCCGGTCCCGGCCACGATGGGCGCCGCGCCCTTCCTGACCTGAGTTCTACGCCCACCGGGTAGGATGCAGCGGAG
Source organism: Albidovulum sp. (assembly GCA_041630175.1). Lineage (GTDB taxonomy): Bacteria > Pseudomonadota > Alphaproteobacteria > Rhodobacterales > Rhodobacteraceae > Albidovulum. Next base: position 1,311 of record JBFKMA010000241.1, on the reverse strand, counting down.
GCGAAGCCTTCGGCACCCCGCCCGGCCGGCATGCTCAGTCGCGGTAGTTCGAGCCTTCCTCGTCCAGAAGCGCCTTGATCTCCTTCAGGAAATTCTCGGCCAGACCCGGATAATCGTCCCATTCCCGCGCTGTCTTCTCGGCAATCTCGTCCGAGAGCACCCTGAGCGGGCGACCAGTCTGGAGCGCGCGGATATAGGTCTCGGCCGCGCGCTCGAAATAGTAGAGCCGGTTGAAGGTCTCACCCACGGTGTCGCCGATGACGAGGACGCCGTGGTTGCCCATGATCATCGTCTTGACCTTGGGGTCGGACAGCAGTGCCGCGCAGCGTGCGCCCTCGTCGCCAAGGGCCATTCCGCCGAAATGCCCGTCGACGACGTAGCGGTCGAAAAACATCGCGGTATTCTGGTCGACGGGCGGCAGCGTCGAATCCGCAAGACTCGCCAGCACGGTGGCGTGGATCGAATGGACATGCATGACGCAGCGGGCATGCGGGCAGAGGCGATGGATCGCGCCGTGCAGGCCCCAGGCCGTCGGATCGGGCGCGTCGGGACGGTCGAGCGTGTCCGGGTCGCTGGCGTTCAGAAGCAGAAGTTCGGTCGCCTTGATGCGGGCGAAATGGCGCCCGTTCGGGTTGATGAGGAATTGGCTGCCATCCTCGCTGACGGCGAGGCTGAAATGGTTGGCCACCGATTCATGGAGGTTCAGCCGCGCCGTCCAGCGGAACGCGGCGGCGAGGTCGGTGCGTTCCTCGACATGGCCGAGATTGGCGCGCAGTTCCTTGTTCATCCGCAATTCTCCCTTGCCGTGACGACCATGTCCTGCTCCGAGCCTCGCCGAGGCCGGCGGGCGCGGCTTGCGTCAATCCGACGCCGGATGTCGCAATCGGGCAGATCAGGCGGTGGAAGGGTGCAGGACGGGTTCGTAGCCACTGCGCAAGGCGGCGATGAGCGGCGCCGGCGTCAAGACTTCGGTCCGGCCCGATTCGGGGCGGGGCAGGGGCGCGCCGTAGCCGCCGGGCGTGTAGGGCAGGAGCGCGTCGCCGAGGACGAGGAGCGGGCCGGTTGCAGAGGCGATGAAGGCGCCGTCGGGCAGGCTTGCCATCTCGGCCGCGTGGGTGATCTTGCGGTGGCTGCGGGGCGCGATCCGGGCGGCGTGGAGGCAGGCGTCGATCGCCGGCGCCTTGGGCTCGGCGCCGAGGCCGGCTGTCGCCCAGGCGGCGCGGAAGCGGACGTAGTCCGCGCGCCGGCACTCGGCGCAGGGCCGGTGGCCGGCGGCGAGCGCCACGGCTTCGTCGAGGAAGAAGAGCCGCG
>JBFKMA010000240.1:0-3853 GCA_041630175.1 Albidovulum sp. | reverse complement strand
GGGTTACTTCACCCTGAAGCGGCGCATGAACCTGCCCTCGATGGTGCTGGTCAGCGCCTATTCCGGCGGTATCTACGTCTCGGCGCTGACCTTCATCGGCCAGACCTCGCTGGGGCTCAGGGGCACCGCCTTCGCCGCCGCCCTCCTCACGGTCGCGGTGACGGCGCTCTGGTTCCGGCGCTTCAAGCTGCCTTTCGCGATGTTCGTCCTTGGCGTCTTCGCGCTTCTCGCGACCTACGCGCTCTTCACGCATTACGATCCCGGCCGCGACCTCACCAGCGTCGAGGGTTGGGCGCAAAGCTTCGTGCCGCGCGCCAACCTGACGCTTGCCTCGCTCCTCTTCGGCATCGGCGCCTTCGCCGGCGCGATGTGGTTCGACCTGCGCGACCGCTACCGGATCGGGCGCCACGCGGCGACGGCGTTCTGGCTGCACATCCTTGCGGGCGCGGCGCTGGTCAACACGATCGCGGGCAACCTCTATGGCGGCGGCGCGAACATCCTGGCCACCGCGCTCGCGCTTTTCGTCTTCGCGCTGATCGCGCTCGTCATCGACCGCCGCTCGATGCTGACCGCCGGCATCGCCTATATCGCCGCCCTGATCTACTGGGCCGTCGCCGGAGAGGGCGCGGCGAGCCTGAAGGAATGGGCGGTGATCCTGATCATCCTCGGCGCGTTCTTCACCGTGCTCGGCACCTGGTGGGTGCCCCTGCGCGCCGTGCTCATGCGGGCTTTGCCCGCCTTTCCCGGCAAGGACCGGCTTCCGCCCTATTCGGAGACCCCATGACCAATCTGACCCCGCGCGAAATCGTCTCGGAGCTTGACCGTTTCATCATCGGCCAGAAGGACGCCAAGCGCGCCGTCGCCGTGGCGCTTCGGAACCGCTGGCGGAGAAAGCAGCTGTCGGACGACCTGCGCGAGGAGGTCTATCCGAAGAACATCCTGATGATCGGCCCGACCGGCGTCGGCAAGACCGAGATCTCGCGGCGGTTGGCGAAGCTCGCCCGCGCGCCGTTCATCAAGGTCGAGGCGACGAAGTTCACCGAGGTCGGCTATGTCGGCCGCGATGTCGAGCAGATCGTCCGCGATCTCGCCGACGTCGCGGTGATCGAGACCCGCGAGCGGATGCGCGAGGAGGTCAAGGCCCGCGCCCACCAGGCCGCCGAGGACCGGGTGATCGAGGCGATCGCCGGGACCGACGCGCGCGAGCAGACGCGCGAGATGTTCCGCACGCGGCTGAAGAAGGGCGAGCTCGACAACACCGTGATCGAGCTCGAACTGGCCGACACGTCGAGCCCGATGCCGATGCTGGAACTGCCCGGCCAGCCCGGCGGGGCGGGTATGATGAATCTCGGCGACATCTTCGGCAAGGCCTTCGGCGGACGGCGGGTGCGCAAGAAGATGACCGTCGCGGAAAGCTACGAGGCGCTGATTTCCGAGGAGGCCGACAAGCTTCTCGACGACGAACTGGTCAAGGCGACGGCACTCGAGGCGGTGCAGGAGAACGGCATCGTCTTCATCGACGAGATCGACAAGGTCTGCGCCCGCGCCGAGACCCGCGGCGCCGATGTCAGCCGCGAGGGCGTGCAGCGCGACCTCCTGCCGCTGATCGAGGGCACCACGGTGTCCACCAAATACGGGCCGGTGAAGACCGACCACATCCTCTTCATCGCCTCCGGCGCCTTCCACATCGCCAAGCCCTCGGATCTCCTGCCCGAACTGCAGGGCCGGCTGCCGATCCGCGTCGAGCTCCGGGCGCTGACCGAGGAGGATTTCGTCCGCATCCTGACCGAGACCGACAATGCCCTGACGCTGCAATATTCGGCGCTGATGGCGACCGAGGAGGTGGAGGTCGGATTCTCCGAGGACGGCATCCGGGCGCTCGCCCATATCGCGGCGGAAGTGAACCGCAGCGTCGAGAATATCGGCGCGCGGCGGCTCTACACGGTGATGGAGCGGGTCTTCGAGGAGCTGTCGTTCTCCGCCCCCGATCGCCCCGGCGAGAAGGTCACCGTGGACGGCGACTTCGTCGAGAAGAACCTCGGCGATCTCGCGCGCTCCGCCGATCTCAGCCGCTACGTGCTCTGACCCGCTGGCGGCTTCCCTTGCCCTGCGCTATGCAAGCCGCATCGGCAGGGGCAGGCATCGCATGGCGCGGATCGTCACGGCAGTTCTGATCGTCCTGGCGCTCGCCGCCTGCGAGCCGCGCGGGCGCGTGGTGATCGCGCCGGACGCCGCGAAGACCGGCGCGATCGAGACGGTGTTCATCGCCACGACGCGCGGCGCCGATCCCGGGACCGGCGAGGCGTTCGGCACGGCCCGCAGCGCCGAGGCCCGGTTCCTGCGCCTCGACGTCGCGATTCCGCCGAACCGCGCACCGGGCGAGATCGCCTGGCCGCATCCGCGCCGCGCCCCCGATCCCGCGACCGAATTCCTTGCCGCCCGGCAGGAGCTCTATGCCGGCGCGCCGGAATTCCGCGCCGACCTCGCGGCCGCCCTGGCCCGCAATCCGCGGCGCGGGCGCGAGGCGGTGGTGTTCATCCACGGTTTCAACAACAACTTCGCCGAGGGCGCCTACCGGCTCGCGCAGCTCGGCCACGATCTCGACCTCAAGGGGGTTCTGGTCCACTATTCCTGGCCGTCGCGCGCCCAGCCCCTGCGCTACGCCTATGACCGCGACAGCGCGCTCTTCGCCCGCGACGGGCTCGAGACGCTGCTGCGCGAGGTCGAGGCGGCCGGGGCCGACCGCATTCTCATCATGGCGCATTCGATGGGTTCGGCGCTGACGATGGAGGCACTGAGACAGATCGCGATCCGCGATGACCGGCGGCTCCTCGGCAAGGTCTCGGGCGTGGTGCTGGTCTCCCCCGATATCGATGTCGACGTGTTCCGCGCCCAGGCGGCGCGGATCGGCGATCTGCCGCAGCCCTTCGCGATCTTCACCTCCAAGCGCGACCGGGCGCTGGCCCTGTCGGCGCGGCTGACCGGGCAGCGCGACCGGCTCGGCAATGTCACTGACGTCGAGGATGTCGCGGACCTCGAGGTGACGCTGCTCGACACGACGGCCTTTTCGGCGGGCTCGGGTCATTTCAATCCCGGCGAATCGCCGGCGCTGCTGGCGATCCTCGGCAAGCTTGCCGATGTCGATGCGGCCTTTGCCGGCGACCGCACCGGGCGGGCGGGGCTCCTGCCCGGTGCGGTCCTGACGGTGCAGAACGCCACCCAGATCGTGCTCTCGCCGGTGACCGCGATCTCGCAGATCCAGCCCTAGCCGCCGCGGCGCAGATAGACGTAGAACGCGCCGCCGCCGCCATGTTTCAGATGCGCCGGCGTGACCTGCAGCACGACGCTGCCGAGCGGCGGCTGGCTCAGCCACTGGGGAAGCTGGTGGCGCAACACGCCGACGCGCTGCGGGATCGGGCCGGGATCGTCGCGCAGCTTGCCCTTGCCGGTGATCACGAGAACCATGCGCTTGCCGGCGGATTGCGCGTTCAGGATGAAGCGGATCAGCTCCGGATGCGCCTCGGCGAGGGTCATGCCGTGCAGGTCGATCCGCGCCTCGGGCTTGAGCTTGCCGCGCAGCATCTGCTGATGGGTGCGGCGGTCGATGCGCAAGGGCTGGGCCGCGAGCCGCTCCTCCAGCCCCGGCGCGAAATCATGCGCTGCCGTCAGCGGCCGCGCCGCCTCTCCGATGTGGAAGTCGCGGGGGGCGGGGCGGGCCATGGTCGGGACCGGCTTGGCCTCTGCCGGCTCGGGTTTGACCGGGTGCGCCCGCATCGGCCGCGCCGAGGCGGCGACCCGGCCCCAGAGCTCCTGCTCCTCCGGGCTGAGCCCGCGGCGGCGGCGGCTCACGACG
>JBFKMA010000239.1:0-3854 GCA_041630175.1 Albidovulum sp. | reverse complement strand
GGGGTTGCCGACCTCGTGCCCCGGTACGACCGGGGTCGGTGCGCCGGTCAGCGGCGGCAGGGTCAGCCGGCTTGCGGGCAGGGGATAGCGCCCTGCGGGACGCTCACCGTCCCGCCGCGCGCGCCTGCCTGACCATCGACGCGGTATAGACGACGAGCGCTGCCCAGATCAGCGGGAAGGCCACCGCGCGGGCCGTGCCGAACGGCTCTTCGAAGACGAAGACCGCGGTGAGGAAGATCATCGTCGGCGCGATGTACTGCATGATCGCGATGGTCGAGAGCCGGAGGAGTTTCGCGCCGTTCGCATAGAGGACCAGCGGCACCGCCGTCACCACACCGCAGCCGAGCAGCATCCCCGTGTCGAAGGAAACCCCTTCGAGGAAATGCGCAGCACCCGCCCGGTCGAGCCAGACCATGTAGCCGAGCGCGGCCGGCGCGAGCAGCAGCACCTCCAGCATGAAGCCCTGGTTCGGTCCGATCGGCAGCCATTTCTTCAGGAAGGCGTAAGCCCCCCAGGTCAGCGTGAGACCGAGCGCCACCATCGGCAGCCGCCCCGCCTCCCAGGTCAGAATCGCGACCGCCACCGCGGCGATCCCGATCGCCACCCATTGCGAACGCGAGAGTCGTTCTCGCAACAGGACCGAGCCGAGGAAGATCGAGAACAGCGGATTGACGTAATAACCCAGTGCGGCGTCGAGTGCGTGGCCCGAGCCGATCGCCCAGACATAGATCCCCCAGTTGAGCGAGATGAGAGCCGCCGTCAGCGCCGCCATCGCGATCGTGCGCGGCGAACGCAGCGCCCGCGCCAGGTCGGCCGTCCGCCCGGTGACGACGAGAATCACGCCCGCGACCGGCACCGACCAGAGCACCCGGTGGGCGATGACCTCGGCCGGCGGGATATGCGCGAGCGCCTTCATGTAGAGCGGCAGGAATCCCCACAGGAGATAGGCGGAAAGCGCGAAGAGAAAGCCGGGAAGGCTGTCGTCGTTCTTTGCCACGGCTTGGGGTATGTCGGTCATGGTCGGGCCCGGGAATTGCGGTGTCGCGCCTGCCTAACCGATTGCCCGGGAAAGGGCCATGCGCGGATCGGGACCGGTCACAGCCGCCGCGCGAGATAGTCTCGGGTGAAGGTGGCGTAGCCGTCGGCCGTGACCTTCAACTCTTCCCGCATCAACTCGTGCAGTTCCGGCAGCCGGTGGAACGGCACCGCCGGGAAGACGTGATGCTCGACATGGTAGGGCATGTTCCAGGCGAGGAACCGCACGATCCGGTTGGTGAAGGTCGTGCGGGTGTTCTCGAACATGTTGGCGACGAAGGGGCAGTCGCCATGCTCGGCCAGGAGATAGAGCCGCAGGAACGGCTGGCCCATGAGGATCGGCACGAGCCACACCCAGAGCAGCACCGGCGACCAGATCAGCGTGAGGCCCGCCAGCGCGTAGAGGCCGAGCATCGCGCGCGCCTCGCGCTCCATCCGGGGCAGCGCGCGCTCGGTCAGGAAGGGTGCGCGCTCCCGCCCGCGCGCGAGCCGCAGGAGAAGTTCGAGATTCGCGCGCCAGAACGGCAGCCCGGAGACATGGATCAGCCAGGCGCCGGCGGTCGCGGGCTTGCCGCCGGCAAGCTCCGGGTCGCGGCCGGGAATGTTGGTGAAGCGGTGATGCGCGAGGTGGAAGGCGCGGAACCACTCGAACGGCAGGAACAGGAGGAGCCCCGCGATCCGCCCGACCCACTCGTTCAGGCGCGTCGACCGGAACGGCGTGCGATGCGTGCATTCATGTTCGAGCGTGAAGAGAAAGACGATCAGCACGCCCTGCACCGGCAGGAGAAGCGGCCAGAACGGCACCCGCGCCGCGATCAGCGCGCCGGTTGCGAGGATAAGCCCGCCATGCGCCGCGAGATGCCTGAGGCCGGCGCGGTCGCTGGTCTCGGTCAGCGCCGTCTTGCGGGCGCTGGGCAGGGCGGTCAGAAAGGTCTTGTGGTCGGACATGGACGCGATCATCACTCCGGCCGGCGGCAACGGCAAGCCTCCCGTGCAGAGCGTGTCACAGGACGCGGATCCGCCGGCGTGCCGCCCTTGACTTTCGCGGCCGCCTGCCCGATAAGCCCGCATCCCGGCAGGTCTCACGGTCTGGCCGGGATTCATCTTTGGTAATGTCGTCCCCGAGAGGGGCGCGCTGTCCGAGGCGGGGGAAACCCCCTCAACGCCGGAAGTTCCGGGGCCACAGGGCGCGGCAGAAATGAAGGAAAGACCCATGTTCGCGGTCCTCAAGACCGGTGGCAAGCAGTACAAGGTTCAGGCGGGCGACGTGCTCCGCGTGGAACTGATCGCCGCCGAAGCTGGTGAAAAAGTCCAGTTCAACGAGATTCTGATGGTCGGCGGCGACAAGCCCGTTCTGGGCGCCCCGCTGGTCAAGGGCGCGGCCGTCCAGGCCGAGGTCATCGACGAGATCAAGGCCGACAAGGTCATCACCTTCTGGAAGCGCCGCCGCAAGCACTCCTCGCAGCGCACCCGTGGCCACCGCCAGAAGCTAACGCTCGTCCGCGTCACCGACATCCTCGCCTCCGGCGCGGAGAAGTCGGGCGTGAAGGAAGCCGTCGGCACCCATAGCGCCCGCGTCGCCGCCCACAACACGGCGCCCGCGGCCGAAGCCAAGGCCGAGAAGAAAGCCGCCCCGGCCAAGAAGGCCGCTCCGGCTAAGAAGGCACCGGCCAAGAAGGCCGCGGCCAAGACGAAGGAGTAACACCTCATGGCACATAAAAAAGCAGGCGGTTCCTCCCGCAACGGCCGCGACTCGGCCGGTCGTCGTCTCGGCGTGAAACTCTATGGCGGCCAGGCAGCGCAGCCGGGCGCGATCATCGTGCGCCAGCGCGGCACCACCTGGTGGCCGGGCGAAGGCACGGGCATGGGCCGCGACCATACGATCTTTGCCACGGCCGAAGGCCGCGTGACCTTCCGGAAAGGTCTCAAGGGCCGAACCTTCATTTCGGTTCTCCCGGTGGCGGAGGCGGCCGAGTAAGCCAAACCTTTACAATCGGATTGTAAGAGGGGACCGGCTGAAAGGCCGGTCCCTTTGATTTTTCAGGCAGGAGTTTGCAGTGCGTCGTTTCGATCAGGCAATTTTTGACAGTGCCACTCTGCATGTGGCCGCGCCGGCATTGACCCGGCCATGCTCACGCCCCATTTCACGTGTATCGGGCAGCAGGCGTCCCGGAAGACCCGGCAATGTCGCGTGCCGTATTGCGCGTGTCGGACGGTTCGCAACCGACAGGGCGGTCGTAGAAGCCGCCATTCGTTTCGGAGGAGGCAAGGCATGATCCAGGAACCTATCGTCGTCCAGCCGGCGCTGGCGGCCGAGCGCTTCGTGCTGCGCGCGCTGCGGCGCTCCGATGCGGGCCTGATCGCGATGTACACCTCCGACAGGCGGCTCGCCGAGGGAACGCGCAGCATTCCCCATCCGCTGCCGCCCGGCGCGACCGAGGCCTATATCGAGCGCGCGCTCTCGGACGGGCGGACCGAGGATGTCTGGGTGATGGACGGCACCGAGCGCGGCCATGCCGAGGTTCTGGGCGTCGTCAGCCTCACGCGGATGGACCGCGAGCAGAGCGAGATCAAGTACTGGGTCGCGCCCTCGTTCTGGAACACCGGCTACGCGTCCGAGGCCGTGGCCGCCATCGTCGCGGCCAACCCGCACCGGGCACGCACGCTCTTCGCGCAGGTCTTCCAGGACAATCCCGGCTCGGCCAGGGTGCTGACCAATTGCGGCTTCGAGTATCTCGGCGATGCCGAGTCCTATTCGGTCGCGCGCGGCGCCACGGTGCCGACCTGGACCTATCTGCGCAAGATGGCCTGAGCGCAGC
>JBFKMA010000238.1:0-3872 GCA_041630175.1 Albidovulum sp. | reverse complement strand
CTCGAACGCCAGATGCGCCAGACCGCGCTGCCCGCCGAAGCGCCGTTGGACCTGATCGTCTGGCCCGAGACGGCGGTGCCCTTCCTGCTCGACCGCTCCGACGGGCTCTTCGCCGAGATCGCGCTGCTTTCCGGCGGCGTGCCCGTCGCCACCGGCATCCAGCGCGAGGAGGGCCTGCGCTACTTCAACAGCCTTGCCGTGGCCGACGGCGAAGGCCGGGTCTTCGCGGTCTACGACAAGTGGCATCTCGTGCCGTTCGGCGAATACATCCCCTTCGGCGACGTGATGGCCGATTTCGGCCTGACGGCCTTCGCCGCGCAGGCGGGCAACGGCTATTCCTCCGGCCCCGGCGCGCGGGTGCTCGACCTCGGGCGCGCGGGCAAGGTGCTGCCGCTGATCTGCTACGAGGCGGTGTTTCCGCAGGACCTGCGCGCGGCAGCCGACCGCGCCGACTGGGTGCTGCAGGTCACCAATGATGGCTGGTTCGGCGCCGTCGCCGGACCCTACCAGCACCTCGCCCAGGCGCGGCTCCGGGCGGTGGAGCAGGGCCTGCCGCTCCTGCGCGCGGCCAATACCGGCGTGACGGCGGTGATCGACGCCAAGGGGCGGATCCTGCAGAGCCTCGCCCTCGATACCGAGGGGGTGATCGACACCGAGGTGCCGCCGGCGCTGCCGCCCACGCTCTATGCCCGCACCGGCGATCTGCCGGCGGCGATCCTGATCGCGCTCGGGCTGATGGCCTGCGCCGTCACCCGCCGGCGACTATCGGATTGACCGCGACCGCAGGCGGAGCTAGGCAGGATCGACGAACCGTCACAACGGCTTCCTGGCGTGGCGGGGATAACCCCAATGGAGCACTTGCATGTCCCGCGACAGTTACATTTTCACCTCCGAAAGCGTTTCGGAGGGGCATCCGGACAAGGTCTGCGACCGGATCTCGGATGCCGTCCTCGACGCGTTCCTCGCCGAGGAACCCAATGCCCGCGTGGCCTGCGAGACCTTCGCGACCTCCGGCATGGTGGTGATCGGCGGCGAGGTCGGGCTTTCCGACCAGGAGCGCCTAAAGAACTACATGGGCCGCATCGGCCAGATCGCCCGCGATTGCATCCGGGACATCGGCTACGAGCAGGAAAAGTTCCACTGGAACACCTGCCACGTGCTGAACTTCCTGCACGAGCAGTCGGCCCATATCGCGCAGGGCGTCGACCGCGACGGGGCGGGCGATCAGGGCATCATGTTCGGCTACGCGGTCGACGAGACGCCGGAACTGATGCCGGCGCCGATCCAGTATGCCCACGCGATCCTGCGCCGGCTCGCCGAGGCCCGCAAGTCGGGCGCCGAGCCGACGCTGCGCCCCGACGCCAAGTCGCAGCTCAGCGTGCGCTACGAGGGCGGCAAGCCGGTCGAGGTGACCTCGCTGGTGCTCTCGACCCAGCATGCCGAGGAAAGCCAGACCTCCGACGACATCCGCGCCATCGTCGAGCCCTATATTCGCGAGGTGCTGCCCGAGGGCTGGCTGACCGAGCGGACCGAATGGTGGGTGAACCCGACCGGCACCTTCGTGATCGGCGGCCCGGACGGGGATGCCGGCCTCACCGGCCGCAAGATCATCGTCGACACCTATGGCGGTGCGGCGCCGCATGGCGGCGGTGCGTTCTCGGGCAAGGATCCGACCAAGGTCGACCGCTCGGCGGCCTATGCCGCGCGCTACCTGGCCAAGAACGTCGTGGCTGCCGGGCTCGCGCGGCGCTGCACCTTGCAGCTCTCCTACGCGATCGGCGTCGCGAAGCCGCTGTCGATCTATGTCGACACCCACGGCACCGGCGCGGTCGAGGAGGAGGCGATCGAGCGGGCGGTGAGCCGGGTCATGGACCTGACCCCGCGCGGCATCCGCAACCATCTCGACCTCAACAAGCCGATCTATTCCCGCACCGCCGCTTACGGCCATTTCGGCCGCGCGCCCGAGGCCGATGGCGGCTTCTCCTGGGAAAAGACCGATCTGGTCGAGGCGCTGAAAAAGGCGGTATAAACGGCCCAGCCCCGGCCCGGCGGCAGCCGGACCGTAACCGGACAGACGGCAGGGCGGGCCAGCGTGCCCGCCTTGCCATTTTCGAAGGAAGTCTCAGATGCCCAAGACCGACGTTTCCGGCCTGACGCAGCTCGGATCCGCGACCGATCAGCCGACCTCGCCCGAGGAGGCGGTGCTCGAGCGCGTGCCCGCGGGCCATGCCGGCACGAAGTACGTCGTGCGCTTCACCGCGCCGGAATTCACCTCGCTCTGCCCGATGACGGGCCAGCCCGACTTCGCGCATATCGTCATCGATTACATCCCCCGCGACTGGCTGGTGGAGAGCAAGAGCCTGAAGCTGTTTCTCCATTCCTTCCGCAACCACGGCGCCTTCCACGAGGATTGCACGATCCATATCGCCAAGCGGATCGTGGAACTGCTCGATCCCGAATGGCTCAGGATCGGCGCCTACTGGTATCCGCGCGGTGGCATCCCGATCGACGTCTTCTGGCAGACCGGCACGGCGCCGGAGGGTGTGTGGATCCCCGATCAGGGCGTCGCGCCCTATCGCGGCCGCGGCTGAATCCAGAGCTTGCGCGGGCAGGCGAACCGTCTAGGTTGAGCGCGTCAGGGGAGGGATGCGCGATGTCGGACGGCCTGAGATATGCCGCGATCATGCTGGCCGCCGGGATCGGCATCCCGATCCTTGCCGCGCTGAACGCGCAACTGGGCGCGCGGATCGGCTCGCCCGCAGTGGCGGCGGCGGTGCTGTTCTGCGTCGCGCTGGGCGGGGCGGTCATCGTCGCGCTCTCGACCGGGGCTTCGGCGGTTGCGTACCTGCCGGGCCAGCCGAAACACCTGTTCCTCGCCGGGATTCTGGTTGCCTTCTATGTCCTCTCGGTGACCTATGTCGCGCCGAGATTCGGCGTCGGCAACGCGATCTTCTTCGTCCTCCTGGGGCAGATGATCTCGGCGGCGCTCATCGACCAGTTCGGGTTTTTCGGCGCCGCCGTTCGTCCCTTGACGGCGATGCGGGCGGCCGGGATCGGCACGATGTGCCTGGGGCTTTTCCTGATCCAGCGCGGCTGAGTGCTTGACCCTGCCCATGGCGGGCGGCTAGACGCCCCGCCCATGACGAACGATGAAACCGATCACCGGCCGGAATGGCGCAACTTCTACGGCCGGATCCACGGCAAGACCCTGCGCGCGAGCCAGAAGGCCTATCTCAGCGAGGACCTCGACACCTTGCGCCCCGAAGGCGTGACGCGCGAGGAAAACCCCGCGCGTGACCTGATCGATCCGGCCGCGATGTTCGGCGATGACCGGCCGGTCTGGCTGGAAGTGGGCTTCGGCGGCGGCGAGCACCTGGTGCACATGGCCGCGCGCTACCCGGACGTCGGCATGATCGGCTGCGAGCCCTTCATCAACGGCGTCGCGATGCTTCTGGGCAAGATCCGCGACGCGGGCGTGACGAATCTCGCCGTCCATCCCGGCGATGCGCGCGACCTGATGGAAGTGCTGCCCGAGCGGTCCATCGCCAAGGCGTTCCTCAACTACCCCGATCCCTGGCCGAAGCGGCGCCACCACCGGCGGCGCTTCGTCACCGCAGAGCATCTCGTGCCGCTGGCGCGGGTGATGCGCGCGGGCGCGGAATTCCGGGTCGCGACCGACATCCCGGATTATGTCCGCCAGACGCTCGCCGAGGTGCCGAAGGCGGGATTCGAGCTGGTGTCGGAGGGGCGGGTGCCCTGGGACGACTGGCTGTCGACCCGCTATGAGCAGAAGGCGCTCCGCGAGGGGCGGGTGCCGCATTACGTGACCTTCCGCAGGCGCTGAGGGCGCGAATTTCGCCGCGCGGGGCGCG
>JBFKMA010000237.1:0-3898 GCA_041630175.1 Albidovulum sp. | reverse complement strand
TATCCCGACCGGATCGGCCTTCGCCGCAAGGGCGAGGCGCCGCGCTATGTGCTCTCGGGCGGCAAGGGCGCGGTGATTGCCGAGACCGACCCGCTGGCCCGCGCCCGGCTGATCGTGGCGACCGATCTCGACGGCGACCCACGCGAGGCGAAGGTGCGGCAGGGAATCGAGATCCCGGAGGCGTCGCTCCGGCGGCTCTTCGGCGACCGGATCGGCTGGCAGGATGTCTGCGAATGGTCGCGCCGAGAGGGCCGCGTCGTCGCGCGGCGGCAGGAGCGGCTCGGTGCGCTGGTGCTCGACGACCGGCACTGGCCCGACGCCCCGCCCGAGGCGATGGCGCGCGCCGCGCTCGACGGGCTAAGGCAGATCGGCCTGAACTGGACCGAACCCGCCCGCCGTTTCCGCGCGCGGGTGGATCTTCTGCGACGCGAGGGCGCGGACCTGCCGGATTTCACCGACGCGGCGCTTCTGGCCTCGGCCGAGGACTGGCTTCTGCCGCATCTCGCGGGCAGGCGCACCGAGGCGGAGTTGCGGAGCCTCGACCTGACCGACGCGCTGCGCTCCGCGCTGACATGGGAGCAGCTCCAGCTTGTCGACCGGCTCGCGCCGGCCGCGTTCGAAACCCCGCTCGGCCGCCGGGTGCCCATCGACTACGAGGGCGACCACCCCTCGATCGCGCTCCGCCTGCAGGAGCTTTTCGGCGTCACCGAGCATCCCACCGTCGGGCCGAAACGGCTGCCCTTGCGGATCACGCTGCTCTCGCCGGCCCAGCGGCCGGTGCAGGTCACGCTCGACTTGCCGGGCTTCTGGGCCAGCTCCTACGCCGATGTTCGCAAGGACATGCGCGGGCAATACCCCAAGCACCCCTGGCCCGAGGATCCGACCCAGGCCGAGCCCACGCTCCGCGCCAAGCCGCGCGGCTGACGCTGCGGCAAGGCGGGGCAACGCTTCACGCTTGCTGGACGTTGCGGCGTCTTCTACAGGAAGACATGAACCTCTATCTGCCGATCGCGGAAGTCTCGGTGAACATCTACCTGCTCCTGCTGATCGGCGGCGGGGTCGGGCTGCTGTCGGGCATGTTCGGCGTCGGCGGAGGCTTCCTGATCACGCCCCTCCTTTTCTTCATCGGCGTGCCGCCGGCGGTCGCGGTGGCGACCTCGGCCAACCAGATCGTCGCCTCCTCGGTCTCGGCGATCCTGACCCATATCCGCCGGCGCACGGTGGATTTCCGCATGGGCTGGATCCTGCTCGGCGGCGGGCTCGCGGGATCCGGGCTCGGGATCGTGGTCTTCAACTATCTCAAGGCGCTGGGACAAGTCGATCTCATGATCCGGATCTTCTATGTCGTGTTCCTGGGCGGCATCGGCGCGCTGATGTTCGTCGAAAGCCTGCGCGCGATCCTGCGCTCGCGCAGCGCGCAGCCGGTGCCGGCCAAGCGGCCGTCGCATGGCTGGATCGCCGTTCTGCCCTTCAAGATGCGGTTCCGTACCTCGGGCCTCTACATCTCGGTCATCCCGCCGCTCGGCGTCGGCGCGATGGTGGGTTTCCTCGCCGCGATCATGGGGGTGGGCGGCGGCTTCATCATGGTTCCCGCGATGATCTATCTGTTGAACATGCCGACCAGGGTCGTGATCGGCACCTCGCTCTTTCAGATCATCTTCGTCTCGGCCTTCACCGCGCTGATGCATGCGATGACCAACCACACGGTGGACATGATCCTGGCGGTGCTTCTCCTGGTCGGCGGCGTCGTCGGCGCCCAGATCGGCGCCCAGATCGGTCTGATGCTCAAGGCCGAGCAGTTGCGCATCCTGCTCGCGATCCTGGTGCTCGGGGTCTGCATCAAGATCGGCTTCGACCTCGCGCTGCGGCCGGACGAGCGCTATTCGGTGAGCTGGGTCGGCGGGATCTGACGCCCGGCCCTCAGCGCCCGATCCTCTGACGCCTGAGTTTCATGCGCTCATGCGCCTCGGCCGTGCCGTCGTGGAACGAGCCGAACCACTTGTCCCAGGGCATCTCCAGGTTGCCGTAATTCACCTCGAAATAGCGGTGATGCATCTGGTGGTGGAAGGTGCCGAGCGCGAGGCGCTTGCGGTCCTTGACCAGGAGGTTCTCGAACCCGGTATGCGAGGTCGCCGCCGTCAGCGACTGGTGCTGCATGTGGAAGAGGATGTGCAGCGGATGTGCCGGGATCACGAAATGGATCAGGATAGAGGAGAAGAAGATCAGATGCTCGACCGGGTGCATCGAGAGCCCCGACCACGGGCCCACATTGACGTTGCGGTGATGCAAGCTGTGGGCCAGCCGGTAGAACGGCCCCCAGTGCAGCGCGCGGTGCACCCAGTAGAAGTGGAACGAGATCCACACCGGCGTCACGAGGAACAGGACCACGAACCAGAGCGGATGCGCCGACCAGGACAGGACCGGCGCCCAGCCATTGGCCATCGCCCAGAACATCAGGACCTCGTAGGCCGTCCAGAAGCCGACCCCGCTCGTCAGCGTCCAGAACATGTTGTCGCGCACCTGCCCGCCCAGCGTGAACTGCCGCCCCTTGTGCGCCAGGTCGCGGGGGTCGTATTTCAGCCGGTCGCCCTGCTTGCGGAGAGTGAAGAAGAACAGGTGCAGCCCCCCGGCGACCAGCGTGATCAGGATCAGGTTGCGCAGCCAGATCCCCGCGATCCATCCCGGCGCGAGCGTCTTCGTCACTTCGAGCGACGGCTGGAACCAGGCCCAGGAGATCAGCGCCACGCCAACGAGAATCGAATTCTCGGCAATCGCCAGCCAGCGCACGGCCAGCCAGCGCGCCATCCGTGCCGGATCGGGCGGCCAGGAGAAGAACGGCGAGACCCGGATCGGAACCTCGGGGACATGGTGCCAGCCCTTCAGGCGCGGCAAGGCGACCTCGGAATGGTCGGACATCGGGAATCCTCCTGTTGCGCGGCGCCAGAATGGGACCTGTCATCACCTTTGAAAAACAGATTTAAATGCGTTTTAGTATCTGAAATTCAGAGGAATGCCGCATGCCGCACGATCTCCGCCTCTCGCTGCGCCTCCTGCGCGCCTATCTCGCCGCGGTCGACAAGGGCAGCATCGCCGGCGCGGCCGAGGCCCTGAACGTCGCGCCCTCGGCCGTCGCCGCGGCGATCGACAAGGTCGAGGCGGAATTCGGCACGGTGCTTGTCACGCGCACCCGGGCGCGGGGCATATCGCCCACGACCGCCGGCCGGGCGCTGGCCGAGCGGATCCGGGCGCTGCTCGAGGATTACGACGCGGTGATGGCCGAGGGCCACGCGCTCGGCACCGCGCTGGCGGGCGATCTCCGCATCGGCTACTACGCCCCGGTCGCGCCGGCCTTCCTGCCCGAGATCGTGCAGCCGATGCTGGCCGCCAATCCCGGCCTCCGCGTCGACTTTCGCGATTGCGACAATGACAGCGCCCAGGCGGGGCTTCTGAATGGTACGCTCGACGTGATCCTCTTCGCCGGTGGCGACGTGCGGCCGGGCATCGTGAGCGAGACGCTGATCGAGGTCCCGCCCTACCTGCTCGCCCCCGCGGGGCACGCGCTGGCCGCACGCGGCCACGCGGCGCTTTCCGATCTGGACGGCGCGGCGCTGGTCCTGCTGGACCTGCCCCTCGCCGGCGCCTATTCGCGGCGGCTTTTCGAGACGGCGGGGATCGCGCCCCGCATCGTCGCCACGGCAAGCTCCACCGAAATGGTGCGCAGCCTCGTCGGCGCGGGCGTCGGGCTCGCGGTGCTGAACATGCGGCCGCGAACCGCCGTCAGCTATGGCGGCGATGCGCTGACCGCCGTGCCGCTGCGCCCCGGCCTGCCGGGCCTGACACTCATGTCCGGACGGATCGAGGGCCGTCCGCGCCGCGTGGTCGGCGCCTTTCTCGAGGT
>JBFKMA010000236.1:0-3947 GCA_041630175.1 Albidovulum sp. | reverse complement strand
GCTACCGCATCGATCAGGTCGAGCAGGCCGGCGCGCTCGCGATGGAGGCCGTGCGCGTCGAGCCTGCGGTCTATGAGCCATCGGACGAGGCCGAGGAACGCGTGACGCTACGCAGCTTCGCAGCGCCCGTGCCGGTCTTTCCGCTGTTCATGGACCTCCCCCTGATGAGCGGGCAGGAGGTGCCGCATCAGCCGCACCTGGCAGTCACGGCGACACCGTGGCCCGGCTCTGCTGCGGTTTTCGCTTCGGATAGCGATGCGGGCTACGTGCTCAATCGCCTGATCTCGGCCCGCGCGGTTATCGGCCAGACGGAGACGGTGCTCGACGCGGCGGCGCCGGGGGTCTGGGACCGAGGGGCGCCGCTGCGCGTCAAGGTCTCGGGTGGCGATCTGAGTTCGGTCGGTGGCGACCGGCTCCTGAACGGCGCGAACCTGATGGCGATCGGTGACGGGGCGGCGGACAACTGGGAGCTTTTTCAGTTCGCCAACGCGACACTGGTCGCGCCCGATACCTATGACATTTCGCTGCGACTGCGCGGACAGGCGGGAACGGATGCCGTGGCGCCCGCGAGCTGGCCTGTGGGCAGCTACGTGGTTCTGATGAACGGTGCGCCGAAACAGATCGAACTGCCGCTCGCGGCGCGGGACCTGGCGCGGCACTACCGGATCGGCCCGGCACGGCGCGGCTATGACGACCCCTCTTATGCTCATCGCATCGAGGCCTTTGCCGGGATCGGTCTCAGGCCGCTGTCGCCCGCCCATTTCAGGGCGCGGCGCAACGCGCTCGGCGATCTTGGCCTGAGCTGGATACGGCGCACGCGGATCGACGGCGACAGCTGGTCGAGCGTCGAGGTTCCGCTCGGCGAGGCGCTGGAGCGCTACCTTCTCCGCGTGGTCGAGGGGGGCACGGTGCGGCGCGAGGTCACGCTTGGCGAGCCGGTCTGGACCTATTCCGCGGCGATGCAGGCGACAGATGGCATAGCCGCGCCGTTCGAAATCCATGTGGCCCAGATGTCGGACGCGTTCGGGCCCGGCCCTTTCAGGAGGATCATTGTCGATGTCTAACACGAACCAGCTTGGCCTGCCGCTTCTGCAACCCGCCCAGGCACAAAAGCATGTCACCGTGAACGAGGCGTTCGCGCGTCTCGACGGTCTTGTCGAACTCGTGCTGATCTCGAAGAGCGTCACGCTACCGCCGGCGCTCGTCGTCGACGGTGCCTGCTACGGCGTGCCCGTCGGTGCGGTCAACGAATGGGCCGGGCAGGATGGACGGGTCGCCATCGGGACCAATGGCGGCTGGGATTTCGCCGAGCCGAAACGCGGCTGGCGGGCGATGATCCTCGATCAGGGGGGGCAGGCGATCCACGACGGTTCGGGCTGGTGCGAGGGTATGGTGACGCTGTCGCCGCACAATGCGGGTCTCGCTTTTCGGGTGGCCGAGATCGAACATGCCATTGGTGCGGGTCCCGTCTCGACGACGACGGCGATCATTCCTGCGAATGCTGTCGTGGTGGGTGCAACCGCCCGGGTCACCGCCGCGATCACCGGCACGCTCACGAGTTGGTCTCTGGGAAATCCCGGTGCGATCGGCCGGTATGGATCGGGCCTCGGGCTCGGCGCAGGATCCTGGGCGCGGGGAGTGCTTTCGCAACCGACGGCTTTCTACGCGCCGGAGGCGATGCAGTTGGACGCGACCGGTGGCGACTTCAGCGGCGGGACGGTGCGCATCGCGCTTCACTACATGGAAATCGCTCTGCCCGATCAGTGACACCATGCGTCCCATCACCCACTGCGACGTCGCGGCGGCCGCAAGGGCCATCTGGAACCTGCCACCGGAGACAAGACGGTCCGAAGTGATGTGCCTGCTCAACCGCGCCCACGCAGCGGACCTTTTCCACAAGCGGACCGGCCGGGTGCATCCCTTCTGGGGAAACGGCAGTCTTTCCGGGGCGATCGTGACGAAGGCGGCGCCCGCACCGGAGCCCTTCCTGTCGGACAACAGCTATCTGGAGCCGCTGGCCACCGTGTTCGAAACGCTGCTCGACTGGCGCCAACGCAGCGGTTGAGATTTTCCCGGCGCCGCCTCTTCCGGTTTTGCCTTACCCTCCTATCTGCTATAGATGGGCGGAAATCGGAGGGCTCCACCATGGCCGAAAGAAAACCCAATGTTGCCCAGGTCGATCCGGTCTGGTCGCATATCTGCGAAGAGGCGCGTGCGGCGGTCCGCGATGAG
This sequence comes from Albidovulum sp., assembly GCA_041630175.1. Lineage (GTDB taxonomy): Bacteria > Pseudomonadota > Alphaproteobacteria > Rhodobacterales > Rhodobacteraceae > Albidovulum. The sequence continues at coordinate 1,715 of JBFKMA010000236.1, read as the reverse complement.
CCGCTCCTCGGCGGGCTCATCCATTCCAGCCTGCTCCACCATGCCTCGCTCGAACGGGCGCTGGCCTATCGGTTTTCGCTGAAGCTCGCCTCGGGCGAGATGAGCGAGCAGATCTTGCGCGAAATCGCCGACGAAGCCTATGCCGAAAATCCCGAAATCGGGCAGGCGGCGCGTGCGGACATCGTCGCGGTCTACGACCGCGACCCGGCTTGCCACCGTTTCCTGCAGCCGTTGCTCTTCTTCAAGGGCTATCAGGCCGTCCAGTGCTTCCGGATTGCCAACTGGCTCTGGAAGAAGGGGCGCCGCGACCTCGCGTATTTCGTCCAGATGCGGGTCAGCGAGGTCTTCGGTGTCGACATCCACCCCAATGCGAGCATCGGCAAGGGGATCATGATCGACCATGCCCATTCAATCGTGATCGGCGAAACCGCCGTCGTCGGCGACAATGTCTCCATGCTGCATTCCGTGACGCTCGGCGGCACCGGCAAGGAGGATGGCGACCGTCACCCGAAGATCGGCAATGGCGTGCTGATCGGGGCCGGCGCCAAGATTCTCGGCAACATCCGCATCGGCGATTGCTCGCGCATCGCGGCAGGGTCGGTGGTGCTGCATGCGGTGCCGAACAACACCACGGTCGCGGGCGTTCCCGCAAAGGTGATCGGCGAGGCGGGCTGTGCGCAGCCGGCGCTGACCATGGATCAACTCATCGACGACGGCGTTTGAGCCCGATCGGACGACATGACAAAGGCCGGGGCATCGCGCCCCGGCCTTTTCTTGTTCGCGGGTGCGGGTCAGGCCAGCATCGCCATCGGGTTTTCGAGGTTCTCGATGATGGCCTTCAGAAGCTCGGCCCCGAGCGCCCCGTCGATGACCCGGTGATCGACCGACAGCGTCATCGACATCACCGTCGCCACCCCGATCTCGCCATCCGGCTTCACGACGGGCTTCTTGACGCCCGCCCCGACGGCGAGGATCGCGCCGTGCGGCGGGTTGATGACCGCGTCGAAGTTGTCGATGCCGAACCTGCCCAGGTTGGAGATCGCGAAGCTGCCGCCCTGGTATTCATGCGGCGCGAGCTTGCGGCTGCGGGCACGGGCGGCGAGATCCTTCATCTCGGCCGAAAGCGCCGACAGAGACTTCTGGTGCGCGTCCTTGAGGACCGGGGTGAAGAGTCCGCCCTCGATCGCGACGGCAACCGCCACGTCCGACGGCTTCAGCTTCAGGATCCGGTCGCCGGCCCAGACGGCGTTCGCGTCGGGCACCGCCTGGAGCGCATTGGCGCAGGCCTTGATGATGAAGTCGTTGACCGAAAGCTTGATGCCACGGCTTTCGAGCTGGGCATTGAGCTGGGAGCGGAACTTCATCAGCGCGTCGAGCTGGACGTCACGCCGCAGGTAGAAATGCGGGATCGTCTGCTTGGCCTCGGTCAGGCGCGCGGCGATCGTCTTGCGCATGCCGTCGAGCGCGACCTCCTCGTAGTCGCGATCCTCGTAGAGCTTTGCGACGCTGCTCGCCGACGGCCCGGCGGGGATCGCCGCAGCGGCCGGGGCTGCGGCCGGGACAGCCGGCGCAGCGGCGGCTGCCTTCGGTGCGCCGGAGGCCGCTTCGACATCGGCCTTGACGATCCGCCCATGAGGGCCGGAGCCGGTCAGAGTCGCGATGTCGAGGCCTTTCTCTTTCGCAAGGCGCCGCGCAAGCGGGGATGCAAGCACCCG
>JBFKMA010000235.1:0-3952 GCA_041630175.1 Albidovulum sp. | reverse complement strand
CTCGCCCACGACCTGCTCGTGGCCGGCACCAACGACGTCATGGTCGCCGGCGGCATGGAGAGCATGACCAACGCGCCCTACCTCCTGCCGAAGATGCGGGGCGGCGCGCGGCTAGGCCACGGCCAGGTCGTCGACCACATGTTCCTCGACGGGCTCGAGGACGCCTACGACAGGGGCCGCCTGATGGGCACCTTCGCCGAGGACTGCGCCTCCGCCTTCCAGTTCACCCGCGCCGAGCAGGACGACTACGCGCTGACCTCGCTCTCCCGCGCGCTCGAGGCGCAGAAGACCGGCGCCTTCGTGGGCGAGATCACGCCGGTCACGGTCGCGACCCGCAAGGGCGAGGCGACCGTCGATGCCGACGAACAGCCCGCCAGCGCCCGGCCCGAGAAGATCCCGCAGCTGAAGCCCGCCTTCCGCAAGGACGGCACGGTGACGGCGGCGAATTCGTCCTCGATCTCCGACGGCGCCGCCGCGCTGGTCATGGCCTCGCGCCCTGCGGCGGAGGCGGCGGGGTTGAGAATCCGCGCCCGGGTGCTCGGCCATGCCTCGCATGCCCATGCCCCGGCGGAGTTCCCGACCGCGCCGGTCCCGGCCGCGAGGAAGCTTCTCGACAAGCTCGGCTGGACCACGAAGGACGTCGATCTCTGGGAGGTGAACGAGGCCTTCGCCGTGGTGCCGATGGCCTTCATGCGAGAACTGGGCCTGTCGCGCGACATCGTCAACGTCAATGGCGGCGCCTGCGCGCTCGGCCATCCGATCGGCGCCTCGGGCGCGCGGATCATGGTGACGCTCCTGAACGCGCTCGAGAAGCGCGGCCTCAAGCGCGGCATCGCGGCGATCTGCATCGGCGGCGGCGAGGGCACCGCCATCGCCATCGAACGCGTCTGATCGTCTTCTGTTCCAAATACCTTGGGGGTCCGGGGGTGAAACCCCCGGCCGCCCGCCACGCGGAGCCCACATGCACATCGACTATCCGACGCTGACCGCCGTGATCGCCAGCCTCACCGAAGGCGAGACCGACGAAGTCGCCTTGATGGCCACCGTCGCCTGCGAGGTGCACCACTCCGACCACCGCTTCGACTGGACCGGCTTCTACCGGGTCACGGCGCCGGGAATGCTCAAGATCGGCCCCTATCAGGGCGGCCACGGCTGCCTCGTCATCCCCTTCGGCAAAGGCGTCTGCGGCGCCGCCGCCCGCACGGGCGAGGTGCAGATCGTCGCGGATGTCGATGCCTTCCCCGGCCATATCGCCTGCGCCGCGTCGACCCGGTCGGAGATCGTGCTGCCGGTCTTCGGCAAGGACAGGCGGCTGATCGGCGTCTTCGACATCGACAGCGACCGGCCCGGCGCCTTCACGCGGGCGGACGCCGTCGGGCTCGCGTCGATCCTGAAGTCGGTTTTCGGCCATCTGTGACGCGGCTCAGAGCCGCCGGCTCGGCACCCAGGCATAGCCGTTCTCGCAGAGGATGTAGCATTCCCTGAGCCCGTGCGGCTTGTCCGCCGGCGCCTGCAGCAGCGTCGCCTCGGGAAAGGCCGCCGCCCGTTCGGCGGCGGCGTCCGGGTCGGTCTCGTAGAGCCGGATCTCGATGCCGGCGCCGCGCGGCCCGGCCTCCGGCAGGAGCGCCGGCAGGGGGTGGGCATGGTAGGTCGGGTCAGCGTGGAGCTGGAAGACCTCGCCGTGATAGGTCATGATCGCGAAATCGGCCGAGAGGCGATGCGCCCGCATGCCGAAGACCGCAGTCAGGAACTCCGCGAGCCGCGGCACGTCGCGCACCAGGAGGTTGAGCCCGATCCCGCGCAGCGAACGTCCGAAATCCGCCGCCTTGACCGTCTCGTAATCCATCCGCCGCCTCTGGGTTCTTCGCCCTGACGCTGGCAGCGCGGAACCCCGAGGTCAATGCCGCCGGCCATTCCGGGCTTGACCCGGCGCGGGCTTTGGGCCAGCGCTGTCCGCGACCGCCCGGGAGCGCGCCGCATGTGGGATCTGATCCAGACCTTTCCGACCGAAAGCCTCGTCGCCTTCACGCTGGGCGGGCTCGTACTCAATGTCGCGCCGGGGCAGGATGTCCTCTTCACCACGGCCTGCGGGCTGCAGGGCGGGCCGCGTGCGGGGGCCATGGCCGGGCTCGGCGTTGGCCTCGGCGTCGTCTGGCACGTCATGCTGGCCGTGCTCGGGCTTTCGGCGGTGATCGCCGCTCATCCCGGCGCGCTTGCCGCGATCCGATGGGCGGGGGCCGGTTACCTTCTATGGCTGGCCTGGAAGAGCTGGCGCGCCCGGCTGCCCGAGGCCGCGATGCGCGGCGTAGTCTCGCCCGGACGGGCGGTGGCGCGCGGCTTTCTCTCAAACGCGCTTAACCCCAAGCCGGTGCTCTTCATCCTCGCCTTCCTGCCGCAGTTCACGGATCCGGCCTATGGCCCGATCTGGCAGCAGATCCTGCTCCTGGGCGGCATCTTCGCCTTCACCGGCACGCTGGTCACGATCGGCTACGGGCTCGCCGCGGGCCTCGTCGGGCAGCGCGTCGGGCGGCGGATGACCGCGTTCAACCGCATCGCGGCAGTGATGTTCGCGGGCCTCGCGGCGAAACTTGTGACGGAGTGACACGATGACCGAGATCACCCTTCTCGACGGCGGCATGGGGCAGGAACTTCTGGCCCGCTCGGGCGATGCGCCGACGCCGCTCTGGGCGACGAAGGTGATGATGGACCATCCCGGCCTCGTCCGCGATGTCCATGCCGCCTATTTCGCCGCCGGCGCCACGGTGGCCACGACGAACACCTATGCGATCCACCACGACCGGCTGCTGAAGGCCGGCCTCGACGACCGCTTCGCCACGCTCCACATGCAGGCGCTGGCCGAGGCGGCCGCGGCGCGGGCCGCGCATGGCGCGGGCCGCATCGCCGGATCGCTCGGCCCCCTCGTCGCCTCCTACCGGCCCGAGACCCATCCGCCGCATGACGCGGCGGTCGCGAACTATGCCGAGATCGGCGGGCTTCTCGCGCCGGCGGTCGATGTCCTCCTCGCCGAGACGGTGGCCTCGCTCGCCCATGCGCGCGCGGTCCTCGAAGGCGCGCAGGCCGGGGGGCGGCCGGTCTGGCTGTCGGTGACGGTCGATGACGAGGACGGCGCACGGCTCCGGTCGGGCGAGGCGGTGGCCGATCTCGGCCCGGTCTTGGCGAAGGCCGGGGCGGCGGCGGTGCTCGCGAACTGCTCGGCGCCCGAGGCGATGGCGGCGGCCCTGGAGGTGCTCGGCGGCTTCGGCCTGCCCTATGGTGCCTATGCCAACGGCTTCCGGCAGATCACCAAGGAATTCCTGAAAGACGACCCGACCGCGGACGCGCTCGAAGCCCGGCCGGAGATGACCCCCGAGCTTTACGCCGATTTCGCGATGCGCTGGGTCGGGATGGGCGCGACGATCGTCGGCGGCTGCTGCGAGACCGGCCCCGCCCATATCGCCGAGATCGCGCGGCGGCTGAAGGCGGCCGGGCACCGGATCGTCTGACCGGGGCCGGTCGCGGGGCCGGACTGTCGGATGCCTCCGGCGGGGATATTTGCGGCAAGGTGATGGGCAGGGGGCTGCACCCGGCCTCCGGCCGTGCTACCGGTCCGGCCATGAGTGACGCCGCCTATGCCCCGCCCGAAGAGCCGATCCGCGTGATCCATGCCGACCACGCGATCCTCGTCGTCGACAAGCAAGCGGGGCTGCTGTCGGTTCCCGGCAAGGGTGAGGACCTCGCCGACTGCCTCATCGCCCGCGTCCAGAAGGTCTATCCCGAGGCGCTGCTCGTCCACCGGCTCGACCGCGACACCTCGGGCGTGATGGTCTTCGCGCTGACCCGCCACGCGCAGCGTGAGCTTTCGGGCCAGTTCGAGGCCCGCAAGACCAAGAAGGCCTACCGCGCCCGGCTCTGGGGGCATCTGCAGCCGAAAGAGGGTCGCGTCGATCTGCCG
>JBFKMA010000234.1:0-3955 GCA_041630175.1 Albidovulum sp. | reverse complement strand
TGGGACGTGGGGGCGCTGCCCCAACACCCCCGGGATATTTCGGCCAAGTGGAAGATCAGAGCGTCAGCGCGCGCCGGACGAGGTTGAGCCCGGTCAGCGCGAGCACGACCAGCGTCCAGCGCCGGAAGCGGCGCGCGTCGAGCCGGTCCTGGACGGCGAAGCCGATCCAGAGCCCGGCCATCGCCGGGATCGTGAGAAAGACCGAGAGCGGCAGGGTCTGGGCATTGGCGACGCCCGAGCCGAGATGCGCGGCCAGAAGCATCGCCGAGCCGATCAGGTAGACCACGCCCTGCACCCGGACATTCTCGCGCTTCTCGACGTCGAGCGAGATCAGGAGCGCGATCGTCGGCGGCCCCCAGACCCCCGAGATGCCGCCGAAGAAGCCACCGACCACGCCGGTCAGCACCTCGGCGCGGGCGCGGCTGTTGGCATGAAACCTGGGTTGCCAGCCCGCGAGCTGGCTGAGCGCGAAGGCGGTGATCGGCAATCCGAGCGTGGCGAGCAGGATCGCCTGCGGCATCACCGGCACGAGCTGCGCCGAGACCGCGATGACGAGACAGAGCGCGAGCAGGAGCCGGCGGTACTCTTTCGTCGTGGCGATCGCCGCCGTGGGGCCCTGCCTGAGCGCCTGGGCGAGATTGGTGGCGAGCGTCGGCAGGATCAGCGCCGCGAGCGCGGTTTCGGCGGGCAGGAACGAGGCGAGGCCCGAGATCATGATCATCGGCATCGCGAAGCCCACCGCGCCCTTGACGATGCTGGCGAAGACGGTGACGCCGACCGCCAGGAAAAGCACTGTCAGATCGAGTCCGAGCATCGGCGGCGGTCCCTCCTCCCAACGCTATAGCTTGGCCGGGAACGCACTGCATCCGGAAAACGCCGACGACATATTCATGCGATGCGCGGCACGGCAGCGAATTAATATTGCGCTGCGACTGCAAAATAGCTACGACGGTGCACGTGCAGAAAAGGAGCCGAGACATGGCGCATGACGGGGCCGAAACGCCGAATTCCGCGACCCTTCCCGATCTTCTGTCGCTGACCGCGGCGGCGTTGCCGCCGGTCGAGGCGCTCCTGTCCGAAGCGACCGCGTCGCTCAGGGCCAAGGTGGATGCGGGCGGCAAGGTTTCGGGCGCGGCGCTGGAGGCCAACCAGTTCGCCGCGCATGCGCTGTCCTGGCTCGCCACCTACGTCGAATCGCTCAGGCAGATGCGCGCCTGGGCCGGCCGGATCTCCGAGGCGGGCGGCTTCGGCGAGATGGAGCAGCTCCTCCTGCAGATCGGCTTCGGCGAGTACCTCGCCCAGATCGCGGGCGGCATCCCGATGAGCCAGGGTGAGGTGGCGCGGCTCGCCGATCTCGGGCTGACCTGGACGCCCGAGGGCGCGGCGGCGGCGCTGATCGCGGGCGGCAACACCGCGGCGGCGCGGGCGCGGCTCGTTCAGCTGATGCGCGACAATCATGGCCGCGCGACCTTCGGCGCGAGCGGGCTCGACGAGGATCTCGAGATGATCCGCGACCAGTTCCGCCGCTATGCCGAGGAGCGGGTCGTTCCGAACGCGCATGGCTGGCACCTGAAGGACGAGCTGATCCCGATGGCGATCATCGAGGAACTCGCCGAGCTCGGCGTCTTCGGCCTGACGATCCCGGAGGAATATGGCGGGCTCGGGCTCTCCAAGGCCTCGATGGTGGTGGTCAGCGAGGAGCTGAGCCGCGGCTATATCGGCGTCGGCTCGCTCGGCACCCGCAGCGAGATCGCGGCGGAGCTGATCCTCTGCGGCGGCACGCCCGAGCAGAAGGCGCATTGGCTGCCGAAGCTCGCGAGCGGGGAGATCCTGCCGACGGCGGTCTTCACCGAACCGAATACCGGTTCCGACCTCGGCTCCTTGCGCACCCGCGCGGTGAAGGACGGCGAGGACTGGGTGGTTACCGGCAACAAGACCTGGATCACCCACGCCGCGCGCACCCATGTGATGACGCTCCTGGCGCGCACCGACCCGGCGACGACCGATTACCGCGGCCTGTCGATGTTCCTCGCCGAGAAGACGCCGGGGACCGAGGCGGAGCCCTTCCCCACGCCCGGCATGACCGGCGGCGAGATCGAGGTGCTGGGCTACCGCGGCATGAAGGAATACGAGCTCGGCTTCGACGGGTTCAAGGTGAAGGGCGAGAACCTCTTGGGCGGCGTGCCGGGGCAGGGCTTCAAGCAGCTCATGCAGACCTTCGAGAGCGCCCGCATCCAGACCGCGGCCCGCGCCATCGGCGTGGCGCAGTCGGCGCTGGAAGTCGGCATGAAATACGCCGAGGACCGCAAGCAGTTCGGCAAGTCGCTGATTGAATTCCCGCGCGTCGCCGGCAAGCTCGCGATGATGGCGGTCGAGATCATGGTGGCGCGGCAGCTGACCTACCATTCCGCCTGGCAGAAGGACCACGACAAGCGCTGCGATCTCGAGGCCGGGATGGCCAAGCTCCTCGGCGCCCGCGTCGCCTGGGCGGCAGCGGACAACGCGCTGCAGATCCACGGCGGCAATGGCTTCGCGCTGGAATACCAGATCAGCCGGATCCTCTGCGACGCGCGGATCCTCAACATCTTCGAAGGCGCGGCCGAGATCCAGGCGCAGGTCATCGCGCGGCGGCTGCTCGACGGGGCCGGCTGAGCGCGGTCACGCCGCCTGCTTGGACCCCGGCGCGCGCCGTTCGCCCATGCGCGGATGCATCCGCGCGGCCACCACCGTCATCGCCGCGAGGCCGCCGGCGCAGGTCGCGAAGACCCCGGAAATCGGCGCCACCAGCAGGACCAGCCACGCCGCCCCCGGAGCGAGGATGCCCGAGACGTCGCGGAAGCTCGAATAGACCGCCGACATCTCGGTGCGTTCGGCCGGTTTCACCGCCATCAGGAACGGCAGGCCCCCGAACGTGTCGAGCATCACCAGGAAGACCGAGGCGGCAAACAGCGCCAGGACCGCCACCGGCGGCCAGACCTGGCCGAAGGCCGCCAAGAGGAAGCAGCCGGCGCAGGCGGCGAAGGAGATCTGGATCGCGCGCCGCAGCCCGCGCCGCTGCATCCATCTGAGCATGAAGGGCGACAGGAACAGGAACGTGTTGGACACCGAGAACGCGGCGCTCGCCACCTTGTCGCCAAGCCCGGCCTCGATGCAGAAGATCGGCAGGTAGACGACATAGACCCACCAGCCCGAGGAGCGCAGCACCGCGAACAGCCAGCCGGCGATGAGCCGGGGCTGGCGGAAGAAGCGGCCGAGATAGGCCAGGGGGTTGGGCGCCGGCGCGCGGGCGCGGGTGATGAGCTTGCCGTTGCCGAGCCGCATGTACCAGAAGGTCGCGAGCAGCGCCGCGGCGAAGCCCATGGCGACGAGGAACGGCAGGGGCTCCCAGTAGGTCCAAAGGAGCACGCCGATCACCGGCCCCGCGGCCCAGGAGGCGGCGCTGTAAAGCATCTTCAGCGTCTCGCCCCGGCCGAGTTCGTGGCGGGCGATGTAGTCCATGATATAGGCGTTGGAGCAGATGAAGACCGTGACCGTCGCGAGGCTCATCAGCAAGAGCGCGAGGGGGGTCAGGACCGGGCCGCCGGCAATGGCGAGCGGCCCGCCGATCAGGTAGAAGCCGACGCCGGCGGTATAGACCCAGCGGCGCGGGACGAAGCGGCCGATCCAGGGCACCATCAACCCGACGATGAGCGAGGCGATGCCGATGCCGAAATAGGCGAGGCTGACGGCCGCCGCATCGTCGTCGAGCGCGCGGTAGAGCACCAGCGGCCAGATCGAGATCAGGATCCCCCTGAGCGAGGCCTCGATCCCGTTCAGAATCGCGAAGCCCTTCACGCCCGGCACGGGCGCATGGCGCAGGAATTCGGGTATGTTGCGACTGAGCATCGGGCCTCCGGCGACCACAAACCGCGAAACGCCGAGCGGTTCGCGACAGATTGCGACGCGGCCGTGTCGG
>JBFKMA010000233.1:0-3987 GCA_041630175.1 Albidovulum sp. | reverse complement strand
TAGAGCCGCATCTCGCCGGCCACCGACTCGATCGGCTCGCCCACTGGAAAACGGCGGCTCCGCTGCGGGCCGGGCCAGAATTCGAGCTTCAGCACCCCCATGTCGTGACGCTGCATGAGGTCGGGCAGATCGCAGGCGATGAGCCGCGCGAAAGCGTCAGAAAGCCGCGCGTCGTCCTCCAGCACGACGGCCGCGCGCCCGCTTTCGGCGATCTCGCGCCAGAGCCGCTGGTGGGTCAGCGAACAGGCGATGTCGCCCGCCGTCGCCGGGAAGTTCCGCGATGCCCGGCCGCGCCCGAAAGCCGCGCGCTCATCGGCCCCGACCGCGCCCGCCTCGATCGCCGCGACCCGCCGCCAGGTAAGCCCGAGCCGGTCGAGCTGCGCCGCCATGCTCACCAGCCGGTCGGGCCGCCGCGCGAGGTTGATCACATGGATTTCCACTGCTTGCCCGACTCTCTGCCTCAGGCCGCCACCCTAGCCCGCAGTCCGTGATGGCGGCAACGCCCCGTGCCGATTGACCTTGCGCAGAAATTGCAGTAGGGCCGGTCCACCCACATCCGGTGGGACTCGCCGGGACGCCCGGATTTCGCGTCCCTTCACCCTTGCGGCCCGATGCCGCAACCGATGGACGCTGATGACCAAATTTTCTGACCTGAAGCTGGACCCCAAGGTCCTGCAAGCCATTGCCGAAGCCGGCTATGAAACCCCCACCCCGATCCAGGCCGGCGCGATTCCGCCCGCGCTCGAAGGCAAGGACGTGCTCGGCATCGCCCAGACCGGGACCGGCAAGACCGCCTCGTTCACGCTGCCGATGATCACGCTCCTCGGCCGCGGCCGGGCACGGGCGCGGATGCCGCGCTCGCTGGTGCTCGCGCCGACGCGCGAACTCGCAGCACAGGTGGCCGAGAACTTCGACATCTACTCGAAGCACACCAAGCTGACGAAGGCGCTCCTGATCGGCGGCGTCAGCTTCGCCGAGCAGGACAAGCTCATCGACCGCGGCGTCGACGTGCTGATCGCCACGCCGGGCCGACTACTCGACCATTTCGAGCGCGGCAAACTTCTTCTCACCGGCGTGCAGATCATGGTGGTGGACGAGGCCGACCGGATGCTCGACATGGGCTTCATCCCGGATATCGAGCGGATCTTCTCGCTCACGCCCTTCACCCGCCAGACGCTGTTCTACTCGGCCACCATGGCGCCCGAGATCGAGCGCATCACCAACGCCTTCCTGCACGCCCCGGCGCGGATCGAGGTCGCGCGCCAGGCCACGACCTCCGAAACGATCGAGCAGCGGCTGATCGAGCTCACCCCCACCCGCAAGGACCAGTCGGCCAAGCAGAAGCGCGAGCTGCTGCGCGCCGTGATCAAGGCCGAGGGCGAGGCCTGCACCAACGCGATCCTGTTCTGCAACCGCAAGACCGAGGTCGACATCCTCGCCAAGTCGCTGAAGACCCACGGCTTGAACGCCGCGCCGATCCACGGCGATCTCGACCAGAGCCAGCGGACGAAGACATTGGACGGCTTCCGCGACGGCTCCTTGCGCTTCCTCGTCGCCTCCGACGTCGCCGCGCGCGGGCTCGACATTCCGGCGGTGTCCCATGTCTTCAACTTCGATGTGCCCTCCCATGCCGAGGACTATGTCCACCGCATCGGCCGCACCGGACGCGCGGGCCGCAAGGGCGTCGCGGTGACCATCGCCACCCCGGCCGACAAGAAGTACCTCGACGCGATCGAGGCGCTGGTGAAGCAGCCGATCCCGCGCGGCGCGATCCCCGAAGGGTTCGAGCTGAGCGAGGCCGCGCAGCGCCCCGCGCGCAAGGACGACGACAAGGGCAAGGGCCGTGGCCACAGCCGCGACCGCGAGGACCGCAGGAGCCGCCCGGTGAAGCCGCACGGCGAAGAGGCGCCGATGGCGCCGATCGAGGTGTCGGTCGCCGCCGCCCCGAAGGCCGAAGCGAAACCCGAGCCGAGACCCGAACCGGCGCCGGAAGCCCGGCCCGAGAAGCGCGACGACCGCCGCGACGATCGCCGGGGCGAGCGCAAGGGCGACCGCAAGCCGGACGGCCGCGGCCGCCGCGAGGATCGCGACGCGCCGGTGGTCGGCATGGGCGATCACGTTCCCGATTTCCTGGTGCGCGGCCTCAAATCCGAAAAGGCCTGAGCAAGGCCCGGCCCCTGCAGGCGTCGGCCCGCCACCCTGCCCCTTCGCGATGAAGGGGCAGCGCGCGGCCCGTCGCATGTCCGGGCCGGCGCTCCGGAAGGGCCGCGCCGGTGAGGCCCAAGGCGCCGTCTCGTCGCCAGTGGCCGGCGAACCGCCCGACGAACACCGCGCGGAACGCTAGTCCACGGTCAGCCGGCTCGCGACGACGGTGACTTCGGGCTTCTTGCCGACCTCTTCCATCGTCACCTGCCGCACGATCCGCTTGACCGCTTCCTCGAGCTTGTCGTCGTCGCGCAGCACCTTGGCATTCGCCGTGCCGAGATACTCGTTCAGCTCCGCCTCGATCCGATCGACGAGCGCGGCGCCGCGCTTGGTCATCTCCGGCACGCCCATGATCTCGACCCAGGCCTCGCCGAGCGGCTGGTCGTCCTCGTCGAGGATCAGCGTGGCCAGCACGTGCCCGTTCAGCGCCATGCGGATGCGCTGGCGCACCACGCCGTCCATGGCCCCGATCATCACCGAACCGTCCAGATAGGTCCGTCCCGCCTCGATATATTCCACGACCTTCGGCTCGTTCCCGGTCAGATCGACGACCATGCCGTTCGTGGCCAGTTCCGCCGCGATGCCCTTCCCGGTGGCGATCCGGCAATGTTCGCGCAAATGCCGGTGCTCGCCATGCATCGGCAGGAGGATTCGCGGCCTCAGGAGGTCGTGCACCGCCTCGAGGTCCGGCCGATTGGCGTGCCCCGAGACGTGATAGAGCCCGCCGCGGTCGTCCATGATATCGACGCCCATCTCGGAATACGCGTTCATCACCCGGATCACGCCGCGCTCGTTGCCCGGGATGGTCTTCGAGGAGAACAGGAACATGTCGCCCTCCTTCAGCTCGAGCCCGAGATACTTGCCGCGGCTGAGTTGCGCCGAGGCCGCGCGGCGTTCGCCCTGGCTGCCGGTGACGATCAGCATGAGGCTGGAGCGCGGCAGCTCCGCCGCCTCCTCCGGCTGGATGATCGGCGGGAAGTCGGTAAGCACGCCGGTCTCGACCGCCGCGGTGATCATCTTCTTCATCGCCCGCCCGAGCATGCAGACCGACCGCCCCGCGGCGCGGCCTGCCTCGGCCAGCGTCTTCAGCCGCGCCACGTTCGAGGCGAAGGTCGTGGCCACGACCATGCCCTCCTGCGCGGCGATCAGTTCCGACAGCGGCCCGGCGAGCGAGGCCTCCGACCGCCCCGGATGGGGCGAGAAGACGTTCGTGGAATCGCAGGTCAGCACCTTCACGCCCGCGCCTTCGTTGGCGATCTGGTGCCACTCTTCGGGATTGAACGGCTCGCCCACGACCGGCGTGCCGTCGAGCTTGAAATCGCCCGAATGCACGATCCGCCCGGCCGGCGTGTCGATGACCAGCGCCGAGCTTTCCGGGATCGAATGGCTCACCGGAACGAACTGCACCCGGAACGGGCCGGCCTCGACCACCTCGGGGCGCGGCTTCACGATCCGGATCACGTCCAGGGGCTGGCCCTGCTCCTCCATCTTCAGGCTCGCGATCGCGGCGGTGAAGGCGCGGGCATAGACCGGGGCCTTGAGCCGCGGCCAGAGGAGCCCCAGCGCGCCGACATGATCCTCATGCGCATGGGTGATGAAGATCGCCTCGATCCGCGCGGCGTTCTCGGCGAGCCAGGTCGCGTCGGCCATGATCAGATCGACGCCGGGGGTCGTGTCCATGTCGGGGAAGGTCACGCCGAGATCGACGACGATGAGCCGCTCCCTGCCCTCCGGCCCGTAGCCGTAGACATAGCAGTTCATGCCGATTTCGCCGGCCCCGCC
>JBFKMA010000232.1:0-4016 GCA_041630175.1 Albidovulum sp. | reverse complement strand
ACGCGGATCATCACGACGACGCCGAGATAGGGGTCGTACCAGCTGTCGACCAGCATCGCCTTCAAGGGGGCGTTGCGGTCGCCTTTCGGGGCAGGCAGCCGGGCGACGATGGCTTCCAGGACGTCGGGGATGCCGAGGCCGGTCTTGGCCGAAATCTGCACCGCTTGCGATGCGTCGATGCCGATCACGTCCTCGATCTCGGCCTTGACCCTGTCGGGGTCGGAGGCGGGCAGGTCGATCTTGTTGAGCACCGGCACGAGGTCGTGGTCGGCGTCGATGGCCTGGTAGGCGTTGGCGAGGGTCTGGGCCTCGACCCCCTGCGTCGCGTCGACGACGAGGAGCGAGCCCTCGACCGCGCGCATGCTCCGCGAGACCTCGTAGGCGAAGTCCACGTGGCCGGGCGTGTCGATGAGGTTCAGCACATAGGTCTTGCCGTCCTTCGCCGGATATTCAATGCGGACGGTGTTGGCCTTGATGGTGATGCCGCGCTCGCGCTCGATATCCATGCTGTCGAGCAGCTGGGCCTTCATGTCGCGTTCGGCCACCGTCCCGGTCAGCTGGATCAGCCGGTCGGCAAGGGTGGATTTGCCGTGGTCGATATGCGCCACGATGGAGAAGTTACGGATCTGTGCGAGCTCGGTCATGATTGCGCGGATATGCGCGGGAAATGGCGGGCGGTCAATGGGGGATGGGGGCTCGGCCCTGCGTTCGCGGCGCCACGGAGGGCGCCGCCCGCACGCGCCGGGGCGGTCGCCGCACCCGCCGGGCGGAAAGGCGGCGCGAAGCGTGCTATGATTGGGAAGACTCGACAGGAGGGAAGCATGACTGACATCGCTCTTTCCGTGCGCGTCACCGGCCATGTCCATCATGTGGCCTACCGGCACTGGGCCTGTTCCGAGGCCCGGCTCCTGGGGCTCAGGGGCTGGGTCAGGAATCGCGGCGACGGCTCGGTGGAGGCGCTGATCGCCGGGCCCGAGGACCGCGTGAACGAGATGATCGCGGCGATGAGCGAAGGCCCGGGGGCGGCCCAGGTCACGGATGTCTGGACCGAGGAGGCCGATCCGGCCACCGCGCCCGCGGGATTCGAGATCACCGGCTGAACGGCGCGGCCGCGGAGGCGGTGACGTCCCCGCGACGGCCCATTTATGCGGTCATTTGGCCGTCGTCTTCGTGGTGAGGGTCTGGGCGACGATCTTGCCGTCTTCGACGAGGAAGGTATCGGTGCCCAATTCATAGATGTTGTCGGGCGTCTCTGCCGTCCAGATGAGATAGCCGATGCGGCCGTTGAACTGCATGTTCGTCATTTCGAAGGTCACGTCGGGTTGCCCGAACTCGGCGAAGAGCGCCTCGAACAGGGGGCGCATTTCCTCCGGCCCGGTCATGACGGTGCCATTGGCGATCAGGACCGACGCCTCGGTGTAGTCGGACAGCATGGCGTCCATGTCGGCATTGCCGAAGGCGGCGAGGTGATGGTTGACGACCGCCTCGGTCATCCCGACCTCCCCGGCCCAGGCCGGCGCGCCAAGCGCCAGCACGACCGCGATGGATGTCATCCGTTTCGTGAAGATCGAGCCCATTGTCATTCCCCCTTTTCCGCATGTCGGGTCACTGCGACCCGCGCCGCGATCATACCACATCCGGAGGTCTCTGCCGCGGCATCACCCCACCGGGAGAACCTGCCGCTTCACCATCGCCCGGAGCGCGAAGGAGGACCGGGTGGAGCGGATGCCCGGCACGCGCATCAGCTTTTCTTCGAGAAACCGGTCGAAATCGGTCAGGTCCGCCGCCACGACCCGCATCAGGATGTCGCGCGAGCCGGTCATCAGGTGGCATTCCATCACCCGGTCGAAGCCCCTGACCGCACGCTCGAAGGCCTCGATCGCGTCCTTGGTCTGCTTGTCCAGTTCCACCCAGATGAAGATCGACACCGGCAGACCGACGCGGGCCTGGTCGATGCGCGCCGAATAGCCCTCGATCACCCCCGCCTCCTCGAGCCGGGCGAGGCGGCGCGCGCAGGGGGTCTGCGAGAGCCCGACCTCGGCGGCAAGGTCGGTCACCGAGAGGCGGCCGTCGCGCTGGAGCGCGGAGAGGATGCGGCGGTCTGTGGCGTCCATGGCGGATTTCCCTATCGGATGCAGCGTGAAGGGAGAATATGACCAAACAGAACCGCTCTGAAAGCGGAAATTGGCGAAAATCTGCAGGCGAATGGTGCTATTCTGGTGCGAGCAGCATTCACGGAGTCAAAGATGCACATCACCCCGGTCGCCACCGCCGAACATGAGGAAGTCTACCGGGTCGAGGACCGGCAGGCGGGACTCGTCGGCTTCATCGCGGTGCATTCGACGCGGCTCGGCCCGGCCGCCGGCGGTCTCAGGATGCGGGTTTACCGCAGCGAGGAGGAGGCGCTCGACGACGTGCTGCGCCTCAGCCGCGGCATGACCTTCAAGAACGCGGCGGCGGGATTGCCGCTCGGCGGCGGCAAGGCGGTGATCATGGGCGACCCGGCGCGCGACAAGACGCCGGAACTTTTGCGCGCCATGGGCCGCGCGGTCGACACCCTGTCGGGCCGCTACTGGACCGCCGAGGACATGGGCATGACTACCGCCGACATGGCGGTCCTGGCCGGGGAGACCGCCTATGTGGCCGGGCTCGCCGGTGGCGAGTTCGCGAGCGGCGACCCCTCGCCGGTCACCGCGCGCGGCGTCTTCAACGCGATCCGGCGCGCGGCGCGGCACCGGCTCGGGAGCGAAAGCCTCGACGGGCGGACGGTGGCGGTGCAGGGGCTCGGCAGCGTCGGCTGGCATCTCTGCGCGCTTCTTCATGGCGAGGGCGCGCGGCTGATCGTCACCGACATCAACGCGGCGCGGGTCGCCGGCGCGATGGCGGAATGGGCGGCCGAGGCGGTCGCCGAGGACGAGATCTACGGCGTCGGCGCCGACATCTTCGCGCCCTGCGCGATCGGCGGCATCCTGAACGCGCAGACCATCCCGCAGCTTCGCGTTTCCGTGGTCGCGGGGGCCGCCAACAACCAGCTCGCCACGCCCGAGGACGGCGACCGGCTGGCCGCGCGCGACATCCTCTACGCGCCCGATTTCGTCGCCAATGGCGGCGGCATCATCAATGTCGCGGCCGAGATCCTGACGATCTCCGACCGCGCGGCCTGGGTCGCGGCCAAGCTCGACGCGCTCGACCTGACGATGGAGGCGATCCTGACCGCCGCCGCGGCCGAGGGCGTGAGCCCCAACCGGGTGGCAGAGCGCATCGTCGCCGAACGCATGGCGCGCGCGGCGGCATAAGGCCTTGACGATCCGCCCGGGCGGCCCGATCTATGCGTCAGAACGACGAGGATGGCTCCGCATGAAACTCTCGATTCCCGACATGAGCTGCGGCCATTGCAAGGCCGTCGTGGAGCGCACGATCATCGACCTCGACAGCAATGCCGACGTGATCGTCGACCTCGGCGCGAAGACCGCCGAGGTGAAGACCACGGCGGCGCCCGAAGCGATCCTGACCGCGCTGAAGGCCGAGGGTTATCCCGCCAAGATCCTGCGCTGAGCCCCGGGCGAACGCCCTGGGGCTCCGCAGCCCGCTTCAGTCGAGCGGCGACTTGTAGGACGAGGCCGCGCCCTTGGCGGCCTTCATCGCCGCCATCGCGTCCTCGGCCGTCATGAGCTTGGTGGTGGCCCCGCCCGACATTGCACCCGAGGCGCCGACCAGGAGCGCGCAGGCCGCCATCGCCTTGTCGTCCGGCGCCTCGATCAGCGCCACGACATCCTCCGCGCCGAAGCAGAAGAACAGGTGATGCAGCTTGCCGCCATTCGCCTCGATCATCTTCGCGGCCGCGTCGCGGCGGTTCTGCGGATTGTCGACCATCGCCTTGATTGCCGTCGGCGTGTAGCGCCCCTGGAACAGATAGAATGGCATGCCCCGTCCTCCCAATGTTGTCGTAAAAACCGGAGTGTAGCACGGTCGGGGAAAATCGATGGCGCGAAAGCGCGGGGGCGGCTTCAACCGTT
>JBFKMA010000231.1:0-4016 GCA_041630175.1 Albidovulum sp. | reverse complement strand
CGAGATGCAGGCGCTGCCCCACGAGGTCGTGGATCTCTGCCATCGTGCGGACCAGCCGGGGCTTGCGGATATCGAACATGTCGAGGAAACGCGCCCCCGGCCGGACACCCTCGCAGAGCTTCGCCAGCGTCGGGCCGACCGCGCGGATATCGCCGGCCAGACCGACCCGGAGATACATCGGCATCAGCCGGCCAAGATCGGCCTCGGAAAGGACGGCCGGGCAGCCAAGCGGATTGCCGTCCATCACAACCGCTCTGGCCGGGCAAGATCGAAGCGCCGGCCGGTGGCAAAGCGCGCCTCGAGTAGGTCGATATGAACGGTGTTCGGATCACCATCCGGGCCACCGGCCTCGATCAGGACGAGCGCCCCGTAATCGTCCGCCATCGCCCTGACGATTCCGGACAGGACCGCGCCGAAACCGGGATGCTGCCCGCCGCAGATAAGCGTGAAGCGCCCCGCACCGGCCGGGACGAGCGCGAGTTCGGGCATTTCGAGTTCCGGCACGGCGAGGCTCACGCGTTCGGGCAATTCATCGAGAGATTGCAGGAAGTCGGCGTAATCGACGCCGCCGAACCGCAGCAGCCGGCGCAAGGGTTCGCGCCCGGCGAGGTAGATTCCCAAATCCTCCAGAAGCGCCTCGCGCGGCTTGGAAAGCTGCCGTGCCGCCGCGTCGATCACCAGATCGGTGAGCGCGTCGTCATAGTTCCTGAGCGCCTCGAAGCCCTGCGCGTCGATGCCCGCCTCGGCGGCAACGGCCCCCCAGAGCTCCGCTCCGTAAGTGTCCCGCAGGAAACACTGGATCGATCGGTTGACGAGACCATGCATGGCGTGCCCCTTCCTTGCCGGCGCAGCCTAGGGCCGCGCGGGTTAAGAAACGGCAAAGCCGGACGCGGTCAGCCGGAGAGGCGAATGTCAGATTCGGACACGCTGCCGGCCGCCTTCACAGGCAGCCTGCCTGGCGGCGGGGGCGTGTCATCGGTCGCCGCCACATGCCGGGACCCGTGAGGCCGGACCCGAAGGCAGCGCCGCACCGTCGCTTTCACCTTGCTGAAAATATCCCCCGCGGAGCGGCAACCGAGCGGCCTTCGCCGTGGCGATGGCCGCGAGAGGAACGTCTTGTGCGCGGGCCTGCCCGCGCACGCCGCCTGGCAGGTTCAGAAATCCGTGGGCGCGCCACCCTCGGCCTTGCGGCGGGCGACGAAGTCCTGCAGCTCTTCGCGGATGCCCTCGTCCATCGGCGGCGCCTCGAAATCGGCGATGATCGCCTTGAAGATCCGGTGCGCCCGCTCGGCGGTCCAGACCGAGCCGTCGATCTGCCACGCCTCGTAGTTGCGCCAGTCGGACGCGATCGGCTGATAGAACGCGCTCGTGTAGCGGTCCTGGGTGTGTTGGCAGCCGAAGTAATGGCCCTCGGAACCGACTTCGCGGATCGTGTCGATGGCGATATCGTCGGGCGTCGTCGCGCAGATCTGCGGCTCCATGTAGCGCTGCAGCATCTGCAGCACCTCGCAGTCCATCACGAATTTCTCCGGGCTCGCGATCAGCCCGCCCTCGAGCCAGCCCGCCGCGTGATAGACCATGTTGGTGCCCGACTGCATCGCCGCCCAGAGCGAGCTGCAGGTCTCCCACATCGCCTGCCCGTCAGGCACGTTGGCCGCGCAGACGCCCGATGAGCGCAGGGGCAGCCCGTAGAACCGCGCCATCTGGCCGGTCATCTGGGTCGCACGCATGTATTCCGGCGTGCCGAAGGCCGGCGCGCCGGACTTCATGTCGACGTTCGACGTGAAGGTGCCGATGCCGACCGGCGCGCCGGGCTTGACGTACTGGATCAGCACGATCGCCGCGAGCGCCTCGGCGATGGACAGCGTCACCGCGCCCGACATCGTCACCGGCGCCATGGCGCCCGCCAGCGTGAACGGCGTGACGATCACCGCCTGCCCCGCCCGCGCCAGCCGCAAGGCCCCGTCGATCATCGGGAAGTCGTGCTTCAGCGGCGAGACCGAGTTGATGTTGGTGTACATGTGCGGGCGCGCGCGGAACGCGTCCTCGCTCAGCCCGGCCGCGATGCGCACCATCTCCATCCCGTCCTCGACGCGCTCCTTTCCGAGCGCGTAGGCATGGCAGACCTTGTCGGTGAGCGTCAGCTTCTCATAGAGGCAGTCGAGATGGCGGATCGAGGGGTGGACGTCGATCGGCTCCACCGGATAGCCGCCGGCGAAATGGATGCAGTTGAAATACTGGGTCAGCTTGATGAAGTCGCGGAAGCCGTCCATGAAGCCCGAGACCTTGCCGCGCTCGAGATCCCAGTAGTTCGGCGGCGAGGAGACGTTGCCGAAGAGGATGTGCTTGCCGCCGAACGGCAGCGCGCGGGCCGGGTTGCGCGGGGTGACGGTGAATTCGGACGGCGCGCGGCCGACCATCTCCATCACGAAATCCTCGTCCATGCGGACGGTGTCGCCCTCGACCTTGCAGCCGGCCGCCTTGAAGATCTCCAGCGCCTCCTCGTTGAGAAAGCGGATGCCGATCTCGCCCAGGATACGCATCGCTCCCTTGTGGATCGCCTCGACGCCCTCGGGGCCGAGGGGTTCGATCGGCCGGTCGGGATTGACCGGGATGCGCCAGGGCATCTGGTCGATGGCCTTCACGCCCGCCCGCTCGGCATGGCCCGCCCGTCCGCCCGCGCGCTTGCGTCTGATCTCGCTGCTCATCTTCGCACCTTCGTTGCCGATCGCAGCCAGCATCAAATCGGAGCCGCCGGGTTTCGCACCGCTAAGCGACATGAAAGCGTCGTTTTCTGCCCAGGCCTCAGGTTTCGGCCATGACCTGCGCTTCGATCCATTCCGGGAGATGGCCGATATCGGCCAGCACGACATCGGCGAGCGGCGCGAGATCCTCGGCCGCGGCCATGCCGGTGAGCACCGCGACGGTGCGCATCCCCGCCGCGCGACCGGCGACGAGGTCATGGCGGCTGTCGCCGACCATCGCCACCGCTTCGGGCGCAAGGTTCTGCGCCCGCGCGAAGGCCAGGAGCGGGCCCGGATCGGGCTTGGCGCCGTGGCCGCTGTCGAAGCCGGAAACGAAGTGGAAGAAGCGCGCGATGCCGACCTGTTTGAGATGCGCCGCGGCGGGCTCCGCGGCGTCGTTGGTGGCCAGGCCGAGCCTGAGCCCGCGCGCCGCGAAGCGCTCGAAGAGCGGCACGAGCGGCACGGCGGCGACCTGCTCCGTCACCGCGGCCAGCGCGTTCATCCGCGCCACAAGCGTCGCGAGGTCGGCGCCGGGCAGGTGCGGCAGCAGATGCGCGGCGATCTCGGGCGGCGTATGGGCGATGATCGGGCTGTCGGGCGCGAAGTCGCCGTCGCCGAGGTCATAGCCGACCGCCCGGGCGAGCCGTTCCGCGAGCGCGGGCGATCCGGACGACAGTTCCTCGATCATCCGGCGCGACCAGTTGCCCCAAGTGGCCCGGAAATCGAACAGCGTTCCGTCCTTGTCGAATACAAGACCGCGTATCTCGTTCATGCTTGCGTCCGTCCTTCGCGCGGGAACCGTTCCCCGGTGGAAATTGGCCGACTTGGCCGCGCAAAGCAACCGGCGCGGTGCGGCCGTGCTCAGGTCCAGTGCGTCTCGGCCCCGCCCGGCAGCGCGCTCCGCGCCGCCAGCGGCTCGGTATAGGCCAGTCCCGCGGCGTCGCAGAACGCCATGACCCAGGCATCGTCCATCAGGATGAAGTCAAGCACGGAGCCCAGAAAATCGGCGTCGGTGGCGCGCTCGCGCAGATCTCCGGGCGCGGTTCCGCTCGCGCCCAGGAAGACCGGCAGAAGCTCGTCATGGCCCGCGAGCCAGCCCAGGGCGCGCAGCGCGATTGTCTCGGCGAATTCCCGCCCGCTTCTCGACATGATTCCCCTCCCGACGCGCCCGGAAAGCATTTCTTAACCTTTGCGAACGAATGATGAGCGCATGGTTCGGAGATGTAAATCGGACGGAGCCGCCGGTGCCAGGCAGAATTCTCATTGTCGATG
>JBFKMA010000230.1:0-4084 GCA_041630175.1 Albidovulum sp. | reverse complement strand
TCCGCACCCTGCACGGCGCGCGCGGCAACACCGCGACGGCGCGGCGGCGGGCGTTCTCGCTGCGGCTGTTGGGCGAGGACGCGCGCTATGTCGAGCGGCCCGGCCGCACCTCGCCGCCCTTCCCGGGGCACGAGATGCAGCAAGGTGAGCGGCTGCGCGAAGACTGGTTCCCCTATCTCCTTCGCGATGGCGCGGCCGTAGCCTGACCGCTCTGGGGGGGCGCCGTGCGGATCACGCGGGGCAGGGGGAGGCGGTCGCGGGACGCGGCGACCGCCAAGTGTTCACCCGCAGCAAGTCTTGCCCAACTGGATCGGCGGGCACGGGACCGTCCCGTAGGAGCAATAGACGCAGCAATCGCCGGGTCTGGGCCTGAGAACGGCTCCGCATGACGAGCACTCGTAGAACCACTGACACGCATCCGTCGGCATGGTCTCTTCCTTCGAGTGGCCGCATTCCGGGCAGGTCAGGACCGATCGAAGCGTTACGATTGCCGTTCGCGTCGCCATGGCGCGTACCCCCGCATCAAGAGAAAGGCCGCCAGGAGCGGCAGGAAGGTTCCGTCGCGATGACCAGGTCCGTCGGTTCGTCACACATCGGACGGCTCAGGAGTTCGAGGCTTCGACGGACAGGATCTTCGCGGTGTACCCGTATTCCGACGGTCGGGCCGCGATCTCTTCGATATCGGTCAGCGCATCGTCGAACGTGACGGTGTAGACCGCCACTTCGCCGGTGTCGGCCGGGGCGTAATCGACGATCTCGACGCTGGCGGATTTCTTCAGCGCCTCGCCGACGATGAACGAACATGACGCGCACCAGAGGCCGCCGACCTCGATCCGGGCCCGCTGCTCACCAGCCAGCGCAGCCCCGGTGGCGAGCAGTCCGAACCCGAGGGCGAGAACCAGTTGGCGCATGTGCGTTCCTTTCTCAGTATCCGAGCATGGACGGCGTGACATAGGGAAACAGCAGCGAGGCAGCGACGATCACGGTCGCGGCCCACAAGGATGATTTCACGATCCTGTGGCTGAGCGGGTGGGCACAGTTTGCGCCCGCGCATGCGCGCGGGGCCTGCCAGTACACCTTGTAGAACCCGTAGGCCAACGCCGCCCCCGAAAACGCGAGGATCAACCACTTGTACTGGTAAAGCGCGGCCATGCGCCCGATCCAGGCCCCGGTCGCCCCGAGGCTGAACAGCGCGAGCGGCAGGATGCAGCACGAGGTCATCGCCAAGGCGCCAATGATGCCGCCGGCAGCAGCCACATTGGTGCCGGTGTCGCCTTGTCTTTCGTCCCGGGCTTCGGATTGCGCCGCCACGGCTGAGCCTCCGGTTGATCCAGCTTCGTGACGGTTCTACGATCTGTAGTAGCTACAGAAGCAAGGGGGGTCCTCGATGGCGACGATCACGAAACCGGGAGGCTACGGCATCGGCGCGATGTCCAGGATGACTGGCGTGAACATCGAGACGATCCGCTATTACGAGCGTATCGGCCTGATGCCGAAGGCGGATCGGACAGCCGGTGGCAATCGGCACTACGATCACCAGCAGCTCAAGCGGCTGTCCTTCATCAAGCGGAGCCGCGAGCTGGGTTTCAGCATCGCCGAAATCCGGACGCTGCTCGAAATGGTCGACAGCGAGAGCGTCAGCTGCGGCGAGGTACATGCCATGACGGTCGGGCATCTCAGATCGGTGCACGAGAAGATCGCCAGCCTGAAGAAGCTGGAAACCGTGCTTGCCAGAATGGCATCGGAATGTGCCCGGGGCGATATTCCGGATTGCCCGATCATCGATGCGCTGTTTGACGAAGGCTGACCGGCGCCCTGTGCCCCCGAACGCATTGCGCGCGGGCGGCCACCCCGTTCAGACGAACCGCGCGAGCAGTCCCGCCAGAAGCTCGGCTTCGGCTTCGGTGAGCTTGGCGCCGACCGCTTCCGCCATCGCCGCCGCGTACACCGGCCACATCGCGGCGCGGACGCGCCGGCCTTCGGCGGTGATCATCAGGATATGGCCGCGCCCGTCCACGGGGCAGGGCGCGCGGGCGATGAGCCCGGCCTCGGCGATGCGGGCCAGAAGCCGCGACAGCCCGTATTGCGGCAGGAGCAGCCTTTGCTGCAGTTCGAACTGGCGCAGGCCCTCGGGGCCGGCGCGTTCGACCTCCCAAAGCGCGTCGTACCAGCCGAGCGGCGGCAACCCCTCCGCCTTGAGCGCGGTCTCGATCCGCGCCTGAACCGCCGTCGCGGCCCGGACGAGGCGGGTCCAGACCGTCTGGCTGTGGGAAGTCTCCTGATCCGACCTGTGCATGTCGGCAGATATAGATGCGCGTGCATGAAGATTGAAGGCGCAGCGGCTGAAATTATATACATGCATATGCATCTACAAGGAGGAAAGGATAGGACATGGCCCGCGAACTCGTGCTGATAAGCCATCACCTCTGCCCCTATGTGCAGCGTGTCGCCATCGCGCTCGCGGAAAAGGGGATGGCGTTCGAACGCATCTATATCGACCTCGCCAACAAGCCCGACTGGTTCCTGCGGCTGTCGCCGCTGGGCAAGACGCCGGTTCTGGTCGTGGACGGGCGGCCGATCTTCGAATCCGCCGCGATCCTCGAATATCTGGAGGAGACCGGCCCCAACCCGCTGCACCCCTCCGATCCTCTCGACCGGGCAGAGCATCGCGGCTGGATCGAGTTCGGCTCGGCGATCCTGAACGACATCGCCGGGCTCTACAATGCGCCGACGGCGGAGGCCTTTGAGGCCAAGGCCGGGGCGCTGAAGGCCAAGTTCGCGCGGGTCGAGGAGCGGCTGCCGGGCGGCGATCTCTTCGACGCGCGGGGCTTTTCGCTGCCCGACGCGGTCTTCGCGCCGGTCTTCCGCTATTTCGACGTCTTCGACGCGGCGGGCGATCCGGCCGGGCTCAAGGGCTTTCCCAGGCTTGCACGCTGGCGCGCGGCGCTGGCGGCGCGCGCCTCGGTTCGCGACGCGGTGACGGCGGATTACCCGGCGCGGCTGAGGGAGTTCGTGCAGAAGCGCGGCTCGCATCTCGCGGGGCTGATCGCCTGACGGCGGCTCAGGCTGCGGTGTAAAGGGCGGCGAGGCCGACGAGGATCAGGCTCGCCGCCCAGACCCGTTCGAGGTCGAACCAGCCGCGGGTCAGGAACTTCAGTCCGAGCCAGCGGTAGACCCCCCAGGCCAGCGCCCCCCCCGCCGCGATCATCGCCGCGGTATGGGCCAGCGCCACGCCGAGCGCCACGGCGAGGTTGCGCGCCATCAGCGCGCCGGCGGCCTGGTGGGCGGCATCAAGCTCCTCGGCGCGGCAGAGGCCGAGATAGATCGGCACCAGCATCAGCGCCGCGCCGTGGGCCAGCGCCACGAGGAACGACCAGAGCGCCAGCCGCGACGGTTTCACCCGCGCCAGGAACCGCGGATGCCGCTTGGTCGCGAAGATCCATGCCCCGAGCGCGATCACCGCGACCCCCGCCGCCAGCCGGATCTCGCGCTGCCAGTCGATGAGCAGCGTCATCACCGCGAACGGCATCAGGATCGCGACCATCGCGACAAGATGTCCCGCGCCGAGCGCCGCGCAGGCGCGCCAGAGCGCGCCCGGCCGCCGCTCCATCAGTGCGGCGGAAACCGCGAGCGGCCAGCCCATGCCGGGATTGACGCCGTGATAGAGACCGCTCGCGACCACGGCGAGCCAGAGCGCCGCCGTGGTGCCGATCGTGTCACCCAAGGATCAGCCCCCGATCGTCAGACCGAGGGATAGCAGAAGCTGTCGGTCGAGCAGTCGCCGCCCTCGAGCCGGATCTGGTGGCTGCGATAGCCCTTCGGGAAATCGACGTAGAAATCCTTGTCGAGCGTCAGCCCGCCCTTGTCGCCGGCATTGGCCATGACCATCGCGCCGCCGCGGTCGCCGGGATAGAACTGGTCGTCCCAGGTCGAGTAGAGCGAATTGGTCCAGTAGACCCGCTTGCCGTCGCGGCTGATCTCCACCATCTGCGGCCCGTAGCCGAAATCCTTGCCGTTCGGGTGTTTGGTCTTCTTGACGATGCCGCCGATCTCGACCTTGCCGGCAAGCTTCGGCTGCATCGGG
>JBFKMA010000229.1:0-4142 GCA_041630175.1 Albidovulum sp. | reverse complement strand
GAAGCTCTGGGAGGGCGACTACAGCCATGACGGGGAATTCTGGAAGTTCCCCAAGACCACTTCGGCGCCGAAGCCGAAACAGGAAGACGGCCCGCCGATCTGGGTGGCGGCGCGCGACCCGAACAGCCATGAATTCGCGGTCGCCAACGGCTGCAACGTGCAGGTGACACCGCTCTGGCAGGGCGATGCGGAAATCGAAAGCCTGATGGCGCGCTTCAACGACGCCTGCGCCAAGAACCCGCAGGTCGAGCGGCCGAAGATCATGCTCCTGAATCACACCTACGTGGCCTCCGACGACGCCGACGCCCGGCGCGCCGCCGAGGAGATCAATCGCTTCTACTGCTACTTCGGCGCCTGGTTCAAAAACGAGCGCGAGATCACCCAGGGCCTGATCGCCCCCTTGACCGACGAGGAAATCGCCGCGCATCCCTTCTATACTGCCGAGGCGATGCTGCGCGACAACGTGATCGCCACCCCGGATGCGGTGATCGCGCGGCTGAAAGGCTATGAAGCCATGGGCTATGACGAGTATTCCTTCTGGATCGACAGCGGCATGAGCTTCGAGCGCAAGAAGGCCTCGCTCGAGCGCTTCATCCGCGACGTCATGCCCGCCTTCGAGTGAGGACCAGGATGCAGCAGTTCCAGCAGTATATCGACGGCGCCTTCAGCGACGGCACCGCGCAGTTCGACAGCGTCGATCCCGCGACCGGCAAGCCCTGGGCAAGGATGCCCGAGGCGCGCCGCGCCGATGTGGACCGCGCGGTGCTGGCGGCGGAACGCGCGTTCCTCTCGCCCGAATGGTCGAGGATGACCGCGACGCAGCGCGGCAAGCTCCTGTCGCGTCTCGCCGAACTCGTGGCCGAGAACGCGCCGCACCTCGCCGCGATCGAGACCCGCGACACCGGCAAGATCATCCGCGAAACCAGCGCCCAGATCGCCTATGTCGCCGAGTACTACCGCTACTACGCGGGGCTGGCCGACAAGATCGAAGGCGCGCATCTGCCGATCGACAAGCCCGACATGGAGGTCTGGCTGCGGCGCGAACCGGTCGGTGTGGTCGCCGCCGTGGTTCCGTGGAACTCGCAGCTGTTCCTCGCCGCCGTCAAGATCGGCCCGGCGCTCGCGGCGGGCTGCACGGTAGTGCTGAAGGCCTCCGAGGAGGCCCCCGCGCCGCTTCTGGAATTCGCCCGCATCTTCGACCAGGCGGGCTTTCCGCGCGGGGTGCTGAACGTGATCACCGGCTTCGGGCCGGAATGCGGCGCGGTGCTGACGAGCCATCCGAAAGTGGCGCATGTCGCCTTCACCGGCGGCCCGGAGACCGCGCGCCACATCGTGCGCAACTCGGCCGAGAACCTCGCCTCGACCTCGCTCGAACTGGGCGGCAAGTCGCCGTTCATCGTCTTCGACGATGCCGATATCGACAGCGCGGTGAACGCCCAGGTCGCGGGCATCTTCGCCGCGACCGGGCAAAGCTGTGTCGCGGGGTCGCGGCTGGTGATCAGCAACAAGATCAAGGACGACTTCCTCGCCCGGCTGAAGGCGAAGGCCGAGGCCGTGGTGATCGGCGCCCCCGACGACATGGCGACCGAGGTGGGCCCCCTCTGCACCGAGCGCCAGCGCGCGCGCGCGCTCGCGCTGATCGCGGCCTCCGTCGACCGGGGCGCGAAGCTGGTCACCGGCGGCAACGCACTGACGCGCGACGGCTACTATTTCGCGCCGACGATCCTCGACTGCTCCGACGCCCCCGATGCGCCGTGCCTCGGCACCGAATTCTTCGGGCCGGTGCTTTCCGTCGTCGGCTTCGACACCGAGGCCGAGGCGCTGGCGATCGCCAACGGCACTGCATTCGGCCTCGCCTCGGGCGTCTTCACCCGCGATCTCGCGCGCGCCCACCGCATGATCCGCGGCCTGCGCGCCGGCATCGTCTGGGTCAACACCTACCGCGCCGTGAGCCCGATCGCACCCTTCGGCGGCCACGGCCTGTCCGGGCACGGCCGCGAAGGCGGCCTGCAGGCCGCGCTCGACTACACGCGCACCAAGTCGGTGTGGCTCAGGACCTCGGACGATCCGATCCCGGATCCCTTCGTGATGCGCTGAGCGCCCGGCCGTTTCACGCGCGCCCTGCACAGCGCCAGGCGCCGGACCACGGTCGGGTCTCGCATCAGCTCAGACGGTGCCGCCCAGGCTGCCCTCGAGTTCGACCAGCTCCTGACCGCCGGCCATCATGTCCTGCAGCTCTTCGGGGCTGATCTGACCTCGCTGAGCGGTGCCCAGCGTCTTGCCGCGGTTCAACACCGTGAACCGGTCGCCCACCGCGAGCGCGTGGCGCACGTTGTGGGTGATGAAGACCACGGCGATCCCCTGCTTGCGCACCTTGTCGATGGTGGCCAGCACGTTGGCCGTCTGGCGCACCCCGAGCGCCGAGGTCGGCTCGTCCAGGATCAGGACCTTGGCGCCGAAATGTACCGCCCGGGCAATGGCCACCGTCTGACGTTCGCCGCCCGAGAGCGTGCCGACCGCCTGGTCGGGGCCGCGCAGGCTGATGCCCATCTTCTTCATCTCTTCCATGGTCACGCGATTGGCATGGTCATGGTCGAAGAACTTCAGCGGCCCGATCCGGCGCACCGGTTCGTTTCCCATGAAGAAGTTGCGGCTGACCGACATCAGCGGGATCATCGCCAGATCCTGGTAGACCGTCGCGATCCCTGCCGAGATCGCATCGCGCGGATCGGCGAAGTGCAGCGGTCTGCCTTCGAACAGGATTTCCCCCTTCGTCGGCTTGTGAACCCCCGACATGGTCTTGATGAAGGTCGACTTGCCGGCGCCGTTATCGCCCAGAAGGCAGTGGCATTCGCCCGGGAAGACATCGAGCGAAACCCCGGCGAGCGCGATCACCGACCCGAAGTGTTTTTCGATGTCCTTCATCTGGATGATGGGGGCATGTTCGCTGGTCATTCTACCTCTCCCCGGTGATGATGCGGCGGATATAGGTGTTCAGGATCACCGCAAAGAGCAGGATCACACCCAGGAACACCCGGAAAAGCGAGCTTTCGACCCCGGCAAAGAACAGCCCCTGCTGCACCACGCCGAAGATCAGCGCGCCGAGCGCCGCCCCCAGGACGGAGCCATAGCCCCCCGTCAGAAGCGCCCCGCCGATCACCACCGCGATGATCGCCTCGAACTCCTTCAGAATACCCCGGTCCGCACCCGCCGATCCGAACTCCATGACCTGGCAGGTGGCGAAGACCGTCGCGCAGAAGGCGGTGAACATGAACATCAGGACCTTCACCCGGTTGACGGGCACACCCACATAGCGCGCCGCCTGCGCATCCCCGCCCGAGGCGAAGATCCAGTTGCCGAACTGGGTGCGGGTCAGAAGGATGTGGCCGAAGATGATCAGCGCGAGCGCCCAGACAATCAGCATCGGGATGCCATCCACCACCGGTTCACCGGCGCGGGAGCCGCGGGCGAACGTCTCGATGATCCCGGCCTCGCCCAGCCAGACGAACAGCCCCTTGAGGATCTTGCCCCCGAACAGCGCCGCCAGCCAGTCGCCCTCGGCAGCTTCCCTGACGCCTCCGATGATCGTCTTCCGCTCGATCAGCTGCGGCAGGAAGATCGTGAAGCCGCGCAGGATGAACAGAAAGGCGAGCGACACGATGAAGCTCGGCAGCCCGGTGCGCACGACGATGTAGCCGTTCAGCGCCCCGATCACCAGGGCCATGGCGAAGGTGACGATGATCGCCAGCCAGACCGGCCATCCGTAGGAGACCGAGAAGATCGCCATCATCATGCCCGCAAACCCGATCATCGAGCCCACCGACAGATCGAACTCGCCGGCAATCATCAACAGGCAGGCGCCCACCGCGATGATCATGAACTGCGCCGACACGGTCGACCAGTTCAGCACGCCCTGGCTGCTGAACATGCCGCTGTCGCCAGCGAAGATCAGGAACAGGGCAAAGACGACGATCGTGCCGCAGATACCGCCCAGCTCCGGGCGGATCAGGGCCTTGCGCAGGCGGGATTGTTCTTTGACCCGTTCGTCGGAAATGGACACGGCATTGGCATCAGACATGAGGCCTCTCCCAAGCTCTGGTGGTGTCAGGGGCGCGGTTACTGGGGGTGGCGGCGCCGCTCAG
>JBFKMA010000228.1:0-4190 GCA_041630175.1 Albidovulum sp. | reverse complement strand
GAGGTCGTCACCCGGCAGGCGCGCGAGATCGAGCGGCTCGCCCGGCGCGTCGCGCTCCTCATGGAGCGCGCGGCCGAGGCCGAGGCGGAGGCCTCGGGCACGATCCCGCTCGCCGACCAGAAGCCGCCGCATTGGTGATCGCGGTGCCGGGCGCGGCGGACAGGTTGGTGTCAGGATCGCGGGCGAGAACCGGCGCGGCAACCTCCGCAACTGGGACCGCATGAAACTTCGCCGCGCCCTCTCCTTCGGCACGCCGCACTGGCCGACGGTAATCCTGACCTATGCGTTGGGGCTCGCGGGCGGGATGGTCGCGAAGGCGCTGCATCTGCCGCTGCCGATGCTGCTTGGCTCGCTTCTCGCGGTCGGGGCCGCGGCGGTCGGCGGCCTCAGCCCGCTCGGCCACCTGCCGCAGGCGCCGCAGAAGATCCGGATGATCTTCATCCCGGTCATCGGCATCGCCATCGGCGGCGCGGCGCGGCCGGAGATCATCGCGGAGGCGCCGCACTGGCTGCCGTCGCTGATGGCGCTCTGCCTGTTCATCCCGCTGGTGCACTGGCTCGGCTACCGGGCGCTGACGGCGACCCGGCGGATCGACCCGCTCACCGCCTTCTACGGCGCCGCGCCGGGCGGGCTCGTCGAGACCGTGCAGCTCGGCGAGGAGGCGGGCGCGGATGTGCAGATGCTCGCCATGCTGCAGTTCCTGCGGCTGATCCTGACCATCGTGCTGGTGCCGGTGGCGTTTTCCTGGATGGCGGGCCATGCGGTGGGCTCGGCCGCGGGCGCGGCGGTCGCCGGGCACGGGCTCGGGCTTGTCGACATCCTGCTCCTGACCGCCGCCGCGGTGATCGGCGCGGTGGTCGGTCTCTGGCTGAAGCTGCCGGCGGGCCACGTGCTCGGCCCGATCCTCCTGTCGGGCGCGATGCACATGGCCGGCTGGACCGAGGCGGTTCCGCCCGGCTGGCTCCTCGCCGCGGCGCAGGTGGTGATCGGCACCTCGCTCGGGGTGCGCTTCGCGGGGATGCCGAAGCGGCGGATCCTCGAGGCGCTGCGGCTGGCGCTGATCAATGCCGTCATAACGATCGGCGGCGCGACCGGCTTCGCCTTCGCCATCGCGCCCGCGGCGCAGGAGCCGGTGGCCGCCGTGTTCCTCGCCTTCGCGCCGGGCGGGCTGGTGGAGATGGGGCTGATCGCGCTCAGCCTGAAGATGTCGATCCTCTACGTCACCGCGCATCACCTCTTGCGGATCATCCTGTCGGTGAGTTTCGCGCGCGCCTTCGGATCGCGGATCGGATGAGCCGGCCGGGCCGGACCCGCCTGCGGCCTTCCGGTGAAATCCGCCCTGCGCCCGGCGGCCGGATCGCCATGCCCGGCTAGCCGCGCCGCTTCGCCTCGACATGGCGGGCGAAGCGCTCCAGGATCGCCTGCCAGCCCTGGCGCTGCATCTCCTGCGAATACGTGGTTTCGGCGTCGAAGGTTTCGCGGACGAGGACGCCGTCCTTTTCCTCGATGAATTCGACGAGCAGGTTCCTGTCGCCGAAGGACGCCTCGATCAGCGTCGGTTCGTCGACCCGGAGGTATTCGCCGGCAAAGTCGAACCCCATGCTGCCGTCCTTGGCCTCCATGCGCGACGAGAACGTCCCGCCCGCGCGCAGATCGACCGTGGCGGCGGTCGTGTGCCAGTCGTCCGAGGCGGCGTTCCACTTCAGGATATCGGCCGGGTTCGTCCAGCAGCGCCAGACCTCCCCGATCGGTGCGGCGACCATCGTCTCAACCGTGATCTTCATGGCATCTGCTCCTGATACGCGCTTCACCTTGGGTTTCGCCGTCCGGGCCGGGGGCGCTTCGCCTCAGACCTCCTCGACCAGCGCCACCCCGGCCATCGCCTTGATCGCGCCCTTGATCTGGGGGTTCACCGGGAAGTCGCGCCCCGTGGAGATCTCGACCTCCTCGCCGGTCTCGCGGTCGGCGATGCAGAAGCTCACCGGGCCGCGCGAGCGGATCTTCGCCTCCTCGAGCATGCGGGCGAGGAGGGCGGCGACCGAGGCGACGGCGCTTTCGCTCTCGACATGGATCCTGAGCCCGGCGCCGCCGGCATCGGCGACGACGCCCTCCATCGGCAGGGCGGAACGCGCCACCGGGTCGAACTGGCCCTCGTTGAAGCGCGCCTCGAGCGACATCACGACCTGGCTCGTCTGGTCGAAGACCCGGCGGCAGGCGTCGAAATCCTCGGGAAAAAGCGCCATGCCGGTGACCTGCCCGGTCGGGTCGGAGATGTTCATGCGGAAGAACCGCGTGCCGCGCGCGGACTTGCGGTCCTGCAGCCCCGAGACGAGGACGCCGACCCGCGCCACCGCGGCGCCGTCGCGTTCGGCCTTGGCCTGCAACTCGGCGAGGGTCATCAGCCCCTTGCGCTTCAGCGCGGGCGCATAGTCGTCCAGGGGGTGGCCGGAGAGGTAGAAGCCGATCGCCTGATGCTCCTGCGCGAGCCGCTCGGCGGGCAGCCAGTCGTCGGTGGCGGGCAGGCGCGGTTCCGGCAGATCCTCGCCGGCCTCGCCGAAGAGCGAGACCTGGGCCGAGGCGCGGCCCTCGTGGATCGCGGCGGAATAGCCGGAGAGCGCGTCGAGGCTCGCAAAGACGCGGGCGCGGTTGGGATCGAGTTGGTCGAAGGCCCCTGCCCGCGCCAGCATCTCCAGCGGGCGCTTGCCGATGCGCTTGAGGTCGGCGCGGCGGGCGAAGTCGAAGAGCGTGGCGAAGGGTTTGGCGCCGCGCGCCTCGACGATGAGCCGCATCGCCTCGACGCCGACATTCTTCAGGGCGCCGAGCGCGTAGACCACCTGCCCGTCGCGCACCGAGAAGGTCGCTTCGGAGCGGTTGACGCAGGGCGGCACGATGGGGATGCCGAGGCCGCGGCGCACTTCCTCGGCATAGATCGCGAGCTTGTCGGTGAGGTGGATGTCGCAGTTCATCACCCCGGCCATGAACTCCACCGGGTGGTTGGCCTTCAGCCACGCCGTCTGGTAGCTCACGACCGCATAGGCGGCGGCGTGGGACTTGTTGAAGCCGTAATTCGCGAACTTCTCCAGCAGGTCGAAGACCTCGCCGGCCTTTTTCTTGTCGACCCCGTTCGCGGTCGAGCCCTCGATGAATTTCGGCCGCTCCTTGGCCATCTCCTCGGCGATCTTCTTGCCCATCGCGCGGCGCAGGAGGTCGGCGCCGCCGAGCGTGTAGCCGGCCATGACCTGGGCGATCTCCATCACCTGTTCCTGGTAGACGATGATGCCTTGCGTCTCTTTCAGGATGTGGTCGATCGAGGGGTGGATGCTCTCAAGCTCCTTCACGCCGTTCTTCACGTCGCAATAGGTCGGGATGTTCTCCATCGGGCCGGGGCGGTAGAGCGCCACGAGCGCCACGATATCCTCGATGCAGGTGGGCTTCATGCGCCTCAGCGCATCCATCATGCCCGAG
Source organism: Albidovulum sp. (assembly GCA_041630175.1). GTDB lineage: Bacteria > Pseudomonadota > Alphaproteobacteria > Rhodobacterales > Rhodobacteraceae > Albidovulum. Next base: position 725 of record JBFKMA010000228.1, on the reverse strand, counting down.
CTTTCCACCTGGAACACCGCGACGGTCTTGGCGCTGGCGTAGAGCTTGTAGGTCGGCTCGTCGTCGAGGGGGATCGCGCCGATGTCGTTCTCGGCGCCCGCGGGCGGCTCGAAGAGCACCCGGCCATCGGCGGACTGGTGGAGTTGGCGGCCACCGCCCCGGATCAGGTCGACGGCGTTCTGGATCACCGTGAGCGTCTTCAGGCCGAGGAAGTCGAACTTCACCAGACCCGCCTGCTCCACCCATTTCATGTTGAACTGGGTCGCCGGCATGTCCGAGCGCGGATCCTGGTAGAGCGGCACCAGCTCGTCGAGCGGCCGGTCGCCGATCACCACGCCGGCGGCGTGGGTCGAGGCGTTGCGCAAGAGCCCCTCGACCTGCTGGCCATAGTCGAGGAGCCGCTTGACCACCTCCTCGCTGCGGGCGGCCTCGCGCAGGCGCGGCTCGTCGGCCAGCGCCTTCTCGATGGAGACGGGTTTGACGCCCTCGACCGGGATCAGCTTCGACAGCCGGTCGACCTGGCCGTAGGGCATCTGCAGGACGCGGCCCACGTCGCGGACGGCGGCCTTCGACAGGAGCGCGCCGAAGGTGATGATCTGGCCGACCTTCTCGCGCCCGTAGCGTTCCTGCACGTAGCGGATGACCTCTTCGCGCCGGTCCATGCAGAAGTCGATGTCGAAGTCCGGCATCGAGACCCGCTCGGGGTTGAGGAAGCGCTCGAACAG
>JBFKMA010000227.1:0-4233 GCA_041630175.1 Albidovulum sp. | reverse complement strand
CGCGTGACCACGCTCGAGATCTCTGCGCGCCGGGCGCTTCTCGACGAGGCGGTCGAGGATGCGAGCCGGCTCAGGCTCGACGAGATGCGCGCCGAGGGCGATCCGCGACTCGACCTGATCGAGGAATTCGTGACCGTGAACGACCTGGTCGAGGTCAACGTCTCGGGCGGGCTCAACGCCAACTACGCCTTCTACCAGGGGCTCGCCGAGGCCGGGGCGCTCGGGCGGGAGATGGGCGAGGACGAGATCATCGCCGAGATCTGGGGCCAGGAAGAAGCGATCCGCGCCGAGACCGAGATCTGGATCCACGCCTATCTCGCGATGGCCTATGCGCCGCTCGACGCGGTGGAGATCGAGGACTACATCGCCTTTTCGCGCACCGAGCCCGGGCGCGACCTGAACCGGGCGCTGTTCGCCGGCTTCGACGCGGTCTTCGTCGACGTCTCGCGCCTGCTCGGCCGGGCGGCGGGGGCGGTTCTGGCCGGGCAGGACCTGTAATGGGCGAAGGTAGGGGCTTGGTGTTCCGCCGCATTCTTCGCTAGCATCCGGCAGCAAGTGCAGGCAGGCGGCGATACGGTCGGAATGATGGGGCGCGGGAACCAGGATCGGGTGGCGCGGCGGCGGGTGTTCTACATCCCCGGCTACGATCCGTTCCATCCGCGCCGCTACCGCGAGCTTTACCGCAAGGAATCGGCCGCCCAGGCCGCGATCAGCGGCTACGAGATCGCGCTGAGCCCGAAGCGCGCGGGCGATGCCCATGGCTGGCACGTGACCGGCCGGATCGAGGGCGGGGCCGTCGAGGCGGATGTCGAGGTGCTGGTCTGGTCCGACATCGTGCGTGCCTCGATGGCGCAGGGGATCGCGGCGACCTACTGGCAGCTTCTCCGTACCGCATGGGCCTATACCGGCTCGGGCGTGATCTTCCGGCTGGTTCGGCTCAGGAAAGGGCCGACCATCGCCGCGCTTTATCCGGTGGTCGTGCTCATGGCCGGGCTTCTGGTCGCCGGGTTGGTGGCATGGGCCGGCGCGGCGCTCATCGGCTGGGGACTGTTGGCGGCAGGACTGCCGGGCGGGTTCGGCTGGATCGGCGGGCTGGCGCTCGGCTGGGCCGTGCTGTGGCGGTTCCGTGCCGCCGACGGAAAGGTCTTCGCCTATTACCTCATGCACGACTACGCCTTCACCGCGAAGCATGGCGGGGCCTATCCGCCCGAACTTGAGGCGCGGCTGGCGGCCTTCGCCGACCGGGTCGCCGCCGCGCTCGGCGAGGATTGGGACGAGGTGCTGGTGGTCGGCCATTCCTCGGGTGCGCATCTCGCGGTGTCGGTGCTGGCCGACCTGATCCGGGCGGGCAGGGTGCCGGGCGTCGGTCCGGCGCTCGGCTTCCTGTCGCTCGGCCATGTCGTGCCGATGGCGGCCTTCCTGCCGCAGGCTCAGAGGCTCCGGGGCGATCTGACCTATCTCTCGGCGCGGGACGAGCTGATCTGGGTCGACGTCACCGCCCCCGGCGACGGCTGCGCCTTCGCGCTCTGTGATCCGGTCAGCGTCACCGGCGTCGCGCCCGAGGGCAAGCGCTGGCCGCTCGTCATCTCGGCGGCTTTCACCCAGACGCTGAGCCCGGAACGCTGGCGCGAACTGCGCTGGCGCTTCTTCCGGCTCCATTTCCAGTATCTCTGTGCCTTCGACCGGCCGGGCGATTACGACTACTTCCGCATCACTGCCGGGCCGATGACGCTCGCCGACCGCTTCCGCGACCGCGCGCCGTCGAAAAGCCGGATCGAGCGGGCGACGAGCCGCTACCGGGACGTCGCATGATCGCGCCGAAACCTGTCGCGCGGGCGGAGCGCGTGTCGCTCTGGCGCTACCTGAAGCTGTTTCGCGCCGACATCCTGTCCGCACAGCCCGCACGGCTTTACCGCGCCTGGATGGCGGAGTTCCGCACGCCGTTCTTCCGCTCGTTCCTGTGCAACGACCCCGCGCTCATCGACCGGGTGCTGAAGGAGCGGCCGGAGGATTTCCCGAAATCCGACCGCGTGCGCGAGGGCCTCGCGCCGCTTCTCGGGCGGTCGGTCTTCGTCACCAATGGCGAGGAATGGGCGCGCCAGCGACGGATCATCGACCCGGCCTTCGCGGGCGGGCGGCTGCATGCCACCTATCCGGCGATGCTGGAGGCGGCCTTGGCCGCGCGGGACCGGATTGCGGCGCGCGAGGGCCAAGTCGTGGAGGTCGAGGCCGAGGCGAGCCATGCCGCCGCCGACGTGATCTTCCGCACGCTCTTCTCGATCCCGATCGAGCATGAGGTCGCCTCCCGCGTCTTCGAGGCATTCCGCCGCTACCAGCGCAGCCAGCCGCTTCTGAACCTCGCCGCCTTCCTGCCGCTGCCGCGCTGGATGCCGCGCCTGCATCGGCCCGCGGTGCGCCGCGCCGCGCGCGAGATCCGCGCACTCATCACCGCGTTGACCGAGGATCGCAAGGCGGCGATCGCCGCGGGCACCGCGCCCGATGACCTCGCCACCAAGATCATGACCACCCCCGACCCCGTCACCGGCCAGTGCTTCGAGGCCGCCGAGATGGTCGATCAGGTGGCGATCTTCTTCCTCGCCGGGCACGAGACCTCGGCCTCGGCCCTGGCCTGGGCGCTCTATCTCCTGGCGGCGAGCCCCGAGCACCAGGACCGCGTCGCCGCCGAGGCGCGCGCCGTCCTCGGCGACGAGCCCGCCTTCGCCGATGTCGCGCGGCTGAAGCTCGCCCGGGACGTGTTCCGCGAGGCGATGCGGCTCTACCCGCCGGTGCCGATGATGGTGCGCGAGACGCGCTGCCCAGTGCGGTTCCGCGAGAGGGACGTGCCGAAGGGCAGCCAGATCGTGCTGAGCCCCTGGCATGTGCACCGCCACGAGCGGCTCTGGGACCGGCCCGACGCATTCGACCCCGACCGCTGGCGGACCCCGGAGGGCCGCGACAGCGCGCGACGGGCCTGGCTGCCGTTCTCGGCCGGACCCCGCGTCTGCCCGGGCGCCGGGTTCGCGATGATCGAGGGGCCGCTGCTTTTGGCGCTTCTCGCGCGGGATCTGGTCTTCGCCCCCGCCGACGGTCCCGCGCCGGTGCCGGTCGCCCATCTCACGGTGCGGGCGGGCGGCGGAATCCGGCTGCGCGTGGCGCGTCGTGGGGTGTGAGGAGTGTTGCCGATACGGAAACAAGATGACGCATAGATATTTCGAATGTATAGAATACAATCAATGGTTGATTTGCGTTCTCGCGCATTCAGACCGATGCTTGAAGGTGCGGAGCGTAAGTGTTTGATCAATTTGGCGCTTCGTGAGCAGTGATGGGACCGAAAACGGCAATCCGTCAGGGGCAGGTAACAATGAAAAATCGTTTTAACGAAGAGCATGACGAAGACAACGCGGCGAAACGGACCGGGTCGAGCCTGTTCCGTATCGCCTTTCCCACATTGGGCATGTCCGTGCGACCGCCCGATCCGCGCGTGGACTCGGAGGCGCGCGTCTCTAGGGAGGAGATCGCCGATCTCTTGCAGCGTGAACTGAAGTCGAAACGGATCTGACAGCCCGCGCCAAGCGCGGCGCCTGGGGCGCCGCTGCTTGGCCGCGCTTTTGATTTCATGCGCGTGTTCTCCCGCGAACTGTTTTCATTGCCGACACAATGTGCCGAACGGGGCAGGGTGTGTTGCGAGGTGGCAACGGTTTCCCGTGAGGCGACAAAAATCCGAATTGGCTTCGTGATCGGGGATTGAACACGCGACGGAAACTGTCCTGCCGCCGGCCGATTGGTCGATTCGGCCTGCGCCAAGACCGTTTTCCGCCATTGGCCGAGCGCCGACCTCAGTCCCTCCTCGCGGCAAGCCGGCGCTGCAAGTCCCTGAGAACGAACAGGCGGATCGCGGTGGCCAGCCCGGTCTCCGTCCCGCGCTGCGCGTCGATCTCGGAGGCCAGCGCGTTGATCGGCCGGCCCTGGTCCCTGGCCAGATCGCAGAACGCCCGCCAGAACGCATCCTCGAGCGAGACGCTCGTGCGGTGGCCGTTCAGTGTCAGCGATCGTTTCGTCGGGCGGGTCATGGCGGAAACCAGAAGGCGGTGGCGGCGAGGCTAGCGCGCGCCCGGACAGCGGGCAAGTCGAAGCCGGATTGTCGCGTTCCGACCCGAATGCTAGCCTGTGAGCGAGGCGGGGGCCGTGATCTCAACTGGCGAAGCGACTACCGGGCGGTGCTTTTGCAACGGG
>JBFKMA010000226.1:0-4256 GCA_041630175.1 Albidovulum sp. | reverse complement strand
TAGGAGGTATGCATCCGCGCCCCGGTGATCATCTCCAGAAGGTCCATGATCATCTCGCGCTCGCGCATCGCGTAAAGGAGCGCGGTCATCGCGCCGAGATCCATCGGCAGCGCCCCGGTGATCAGCAGATGCCCCGAGAGCCGCGCCAGCTCCGCCATCAGCACGCGGATGTATTGCGCGCGGACCGGCGCCTCGATGCCGAGGAGCTTCTCCACCGCCAGCGCGAAGGCGAGGTTGTTCGAGGGCGGGCAGAGATAGTCGAGCCGGTCGGTCAGCGGGAAGATCTGGGTATAGGTGAAGCTCTCGCTCAGCTTCTCGGTGCCGCGGTGCAGATAGCCGATATGGGGATCGACGCGGGCGACGTATTCGCCGTCGAGCTCGAGCACCAGGCGGAGCACGCCATGGGTGCTCGGATGCTGCGGGCCGAGATTCAGCAGCACCTCCCGCGTGTCGGGCAGAGCGCCTTCCGGCCGCGTCAGTTCGGTGACTTCGGTCATCTCAGGTTCCCGGCTTGGATGGGTCCTCCGGCGGTGGGTTGTGTGTGGCAAGGTCCGGCCTCGTCGGCGGTTTGCCTTCGGCGCCGAACGGGTTGAGTTCGTCCTTGTAGCCGCGCAGCGGGAAGTCCTTGCGCTGCGGGAAGCCCTCGAAGCCCTCCCACATGTAGATCCGGCGCAGATCGGGATGGCCTTCGAAGCGGATGCCGTACATGTCCCAGGCCTCGCGCTCGTGCCAGTTGGCGGTGCGCCAGACGCTGACCACCGACGGCACCACCGGCGGATCGCCGAGCCGGCACTTGATTCGGATCCGCCATTTGTTCGCGAGCGAATAGAGGTGGTAGACCGCCTCGAACCGCGGCGTCTCGGGGTGGTAATCGACGCCGCAGATGTCCGACAGGAAGTCGAACCTGAGCGCGGAGTCGTCCTTCAGGAAGCGGCAGAAATCGACGATCAGGTCGGGCGGCACCGCGAAGGCATGGATCCCGTGCGCGAGGCCGAGATCCGTCACCCTCTCGCCGAACCGCGCGAGGATCGGGGCCGGGTCGAGGGGCTTACGCGCGCTCATGGCCCGCGATCCGGTCGAGCGGCGTTCCCTCCAGCGCGCGGGTCCGCTTGATCTTCTCCTGCAACAGAAGGAAGCCGTGCATCAGCGCCTCGGGCCGCGGCGGGCAGCCCGGCACATGGACATCGACTGGCACGAAGGTCTCCGAGCCCTGCACCACGGCATAGGTGTTGTAGACTCCGCCCGAGATCGCGCAGGTGCCCATCGCGATCACCCAGCGGGGCTCCGGCATCTGGTCATAGAGCCGGCGCACAATGGGCGCGAACTTGCGCGTCACGGTGCCGGCGATGATCATCACGTCGGACTGCCGCGGCGAGGGCCGGAACACCACGCCGAACCGGTCGAGGTCGTAACGCGCGCAGCCGGCCGAGATCATCTCGATCGCGCAGCAGGCGATGCCGAAGGTCTCGGGCCAGAGCGCCGAGCGCCGGCTCCAGCTGATGACGTTGTCGGCGGTGGTGAACAGCACGCTGTCGCGGATGGCGGTGTTTACAGTTCCCATTCCAGCGCCCCTTTCAGCCAGGCATAGGCGAAGCCCACGAGCAGGAGGAGGATGAAGACGAACATCTCGATATAGCCGACGATGCCGATCTCCTTCAGCACCACGGCCCAGGGAAACAGGAACATCGCCTCGACATCGAAGACCACGAAGAGGATCGCGAGCACGAAGAACTGCACCCGGAAGCGGCCGCCGGCGGCCTCGCCGGCCGGGTCCACGCCGCATTCGTAAGGCATGTTCTTCGCCGGATAGGGATTCGATGGCCGCAGGAGCGACGCGACATAGAGCGTCGCCAGCGCCACCAGGACGATTCCGGCGACCATCATCAGGACCGGCAGGAATTCCATCTGTGTCATGTCGCATCGCCCCGCCTGACGGCCGGAGGCCCTGCTCAGGTCACGGACGGCCCCATTCGGGGCCGGCGCTGCGGACCCCCGGGCGCGACTTGGGCATTCCTTTCTTGCCCTTTCAACCTAGGCTTTCGGCGGTTTCTTTGCAAATCCAATCGCTCAACCGCCAAACACGGAAAGTTGAGCAAGCCTCAGAAACCAAGCCGGAAATAGCCCGATGCCGAGGGTTGCGGCGGCGGTGACGGCGAGCGCGGCGCGCAGCCCCGGCGTCCAGGCCGGGTCGAAGGCGCCGGCCGGCTCGCGCATGTAGATCACCATGACGATGCGGATGTAGAAATAGGCGGCGACCGCGCTCAGCAGCACCGCGATCACCGCGAGCGCGACAAAGCCGCGGTCAATCAGCGCCACCAGCACGTAGAACTTGGCGAAGAACCCCGCGGTGGGCGGGATCCCGGCCAGCGCGAAGAGATAGAGGAGCATCAGGAGCGCCAGCACCGGATGCGGCCGCGCGAGGCCCGCGTAATCCTCGATCGCCTCGCCCGAGGCCGCGCCGCTGCGCATGAGGATCACCGCGCCGAATATGCCGAGATTCATGAAGGCGTAGACCAGCAGGTAGAGCATCACGCTGGCGGTCCCGTCGGCGCCGCCCGCGACCACGCCGAAGAGGGCGAAGCCGGCATGGGCGATGCTCGAATAGGCCAGGAGCCGCTTGATGTTGTCCTGCACCAGCGCCACGAAACTGCCCAGGCCCATCGTCGCCACCGCGAGGACCGCGACGATGACCCAGACTTCGGAATCCGCGACCAGCGGGTTGAGGAAGACCCTGAGCACCACCGCGAAGCCCGCGGCCTTGGGGCCCACCGACATGAAGGCGGTGATCGGCGTCGGCGCGCCCTCGTAGACGTCGGGCACCCACATGTGGAACGGCACCGCGCCGATCTTGAAGACGAGCCCCGCGACGATGAAGATAACCGCGAGCGTCAGCCCCGGATCGGGCGCCGCGCCGGCCAGCGCCGCGGCGATGCCGCCGAGCTCTGTCGTGCCGGTCAGCCCGTAGACCAGCGAGACGCCGTAGAGGAACACCCCGGTCGCCACCGCGCCGAGGATCACGTATTTCAGCGCCGCCTCGTTCGACCGCTGCTCCTGCCTGAGAAACCCGGTCAGCACATAGGTGCAGAGCGACATCAGCTCGAGCCCGACATAGATCGTCAGGAGGTCGGTCGCCGAGGCCATGATCATCATGCCGGTGAGCGCGAACAGGAGCAGCACATAGTATTCGCAGCGCGCGATGTCCTCGATCTCGCCGTAGCGGCGCGACATCAGGACCGTCAGTACCGTCGCGAGGTAGAAGACCATCTTGAAGAAGGTCGCGAAGCGGTCGGCGACGAACATGCCGGAATAAGCCGGCCGCACCTCGCCGGCGAGCAGCAGCGTCGCCGCGGCGGCGACGAGCACGACGGCGGCAGTGGCCAGCACCAGGATGTCGCCGCGGCTCTTCGGCACGTAGAGGCCGGCGATCAGGAGGATGCAGGCCCCCGCGACCACCCAGATCTCGGGCAGGCTGGCGAGGATCGACCGGAGAAGCTCGGCCTCGGTCATGGCCCGCCCTCCTGCCCGTGGACCTGGGTCAGAAGATGGCTCACCGAGGCGTCGATGATGCCGAGGAAGGGCTTCGGATAGAGCCCGACCCAGAGCACGAAGAGCGCGAGCGGCAAAGCCGCCGCGACTTCGCGGGCATTGAGGTCCCAGATCTCGTAGCGTTCGCCGGCGCGGGCCGGTCCGAGCGCCACCCGGCGATACATGCCGAGAAGATAGGCCGCGCCCAGCAGCGCCCCGAGCACCGCCGCCGCGCCGGCGGCGAGGCTCACCGCGAAGCCGCCCGACAGGACCAGAAGCTCGCCGACGAAGGCATTGGTCCCCGGCAGCGCCATCGAGGCCAGCGTAAAGAGCGCGAGGAAAACGGTATAGACCGGCGCCGCCTTCATCAGCCCGCCATAGTCGGCGATCGAGCGGCTATGGGTGCGCTCGTAGATGAGGCCCACGAACAGAAAGAGCGCCCCGGTCGTGATGCCGTGGTTGAACATCTGCAGGATGCCGCCCTGGAGTCCGCGCATGTTCAGCGCGAAGATTCCGAGCGTGACGAAGCCCATATGGCTGATCGAGGAATAGGCCACGAGCTTCTTCAGATCGTCCTGCGCCAGCGCCAGCAGCCCGCCATAGACGATCGCTACCGCCGACAGCGCCAGCATCAGCGGCGCGAAATAGACCGACGCCTCGGGCAGCATCGGCAGCGAGAAGCGCAGGAAACCGTAGGCGCCCATCTTCAGCAGAACCCCGGCGAGGATGAT
>JBFKMA010000225.1:0-4264 GCA_041630175.1 Albidovulum sp. | reverse complement strand
GCCGAGGCCGACCGGCTCGCCGAAGCGATGGTGCAGGAAACCGGGCTGCCCTCGGCGCTCGCCCGGATTCTCGTCGCCCGTGGCGTCGCGCCGGAAGCGGCGGAACGCTTCCTCGAACCGCAGCTTCGCGACCTCCTGCCGGATCCGCGCAAGCTGAAGGACATGGGCGTCGCGGCCGCGCGGTTCCTCAAGGCGGTGAAGGACCGCCAGCGGATCGCGGTCTTCGCGGATTACGACGTCGATGGCGGGTCATCGGCGGCGCTGCTCATCACCTGGCTCCGCGCCATGGGCCGGACCGCCACGCTCTACATCCCCGACCGGATCGACGAGGGCTACGGCCCGAACGTGCCGGCTATGCAGGCGCTGGCCGAGGGTAACGACCTCATCCTCTGCGTCGATTGCGGCACGCTCAGCCATGAGCCCATCGCCGCCGCGAAAGGCGCCGACGTCGTCGTCCTCGACCACCATCTCGGGGCCGAGACGCTGCCCCCCGCGCTGGCCGTGGTGAACCCCAACCGCCAGGACGAGGAGGGCGATCTCGGCCATCTCTGCGCCGCCTCGGTCGTGTTCCTGATGCTTGTCGAGGCTAACCGGCTCCTGCGCGAGGAGGGCGTCGCCGGCCCCGATCTTATGGCGATGCTCGACCTCGTGGCGCTCGCCACCGTGGCCGACGTGGCGCCGCTCGTCGGGGTCAACCGCGCGCTCGTGCGCCAAGGGCTGAAGGTCATGGCCAGGCGCGAGCGGATCGGGCTCAGGAAGCTTGCCGACGTGGCGCGAATGGACCGCGCGCCGACGCCCTACCATCTCGGCTTCCTGCTCGGCCCGCGCGTCAATGCCGGCGGCCGGATCGGCGCCGCAGATCTCGGCGCCCGGCTTCTGGCCACCGACGACCCGCACGAGGCCGAGGCGCTGGCCGAGCGGCTCGATGCGCTCAACACCGAGCGCCGCGAGATCGAGAACCGGGTGCGCGACGCCGCCCTCGCCCAGGCCGAGGAACGCGGCCTCGACGCGCCCTTGGTCTGGGCGGCGGGCGAGGGCTGGCATCCCGGCGTCGTCGGCATCGTCGCAGCAAGGCTCAAGGAGGCGACGAACCGCCCCGCCGTGGTGATCGGCTTCGACGGCGCGGAGGGCAAGGGCTCCGGCCGCTCGGTCGAGGGCATCGACCTCGGCGCGGCGATCCAGCGGATCGCGGCCGAGGGGCTGTTGCTGAAAGGCGGCGGCCACCGCATGGCCGCGGGCCTCACCGTGGCGCGCGACCGGCTGGACGAGGCGATGGCGCGGCTCGCCGAGTTGCTCGCGCGCCAGGGCGCGGGCGCGACGGGGCCGCGCGACCTCCGGCTCGACGGACTCCTGATGCCGGGCGCGGTGACGTCCGGCCTGATCGAGGAGATCGAGCGCGCCGGCCCCTTCGGCCAGGCTGCCCCCGGCCCCCGCTTCGCCTTCGCCGACATGGCCATCACCCATGCCCGCCGGATCGGCGAATCCCACCTGCGGGTCAGCTTCTCCGACGGCCTCTCCGCGCCGGTCGAAGCGATCGCCTTCGGGGCCTTCGACAACCCGCTCGGGCCCATGCTGGAGGGCCATGGCGGGATGCGGTTCCACCTCGCCGGACGGCTCGAACTCAACCACTGGCAGGGCCGCGTGAAGCCGCAACTCCGGCTCGAGGATGCGGCGCGCAAGTAATCTTCGCGCCCGTCATCTTTTTTCGAAAATCCCTCTTGCGAGTCATCCCGCACTCGCCTAAACACCGCCCCACGCCAAGCGTGGCCCGTTCGTCTATCGGTTAGGACGTCAGGTTTTCAACCTGAAAAGAGGGGTTCGACTCCCCTACGGGCTGCCAAATTCCCGACATCAACAAATTGATCTTAAACGGGAATCCGAGGCGCGCTCGCGCATATCCCACCCGTTTACCCGCCCAGCGGTAGCTGGAAAGCGCCAGAGTCCAGGCGCGGAATTCTCTCGATGGCCTCTGGTCCGCATGAGAGCGCCGGTCACCGCCTTGAGGAAGCGCAACATGACTACCGAACAGTCAGATATGCAAACCATGGTGGCCGCCGAGGCCGCGGCCATCCTGGCGAGACCAACTCAGCCGACCATGGAAGAGCACTTCGATGAATGGGGCCGGATTTCGGTCGAGATGAACGCAGCCCCGGACATGGAGAATGAGGGGTTCAGCACCCTAACCGCGCTCGCCGATCACGTGAAAGCGTACGCAACTCCGGCGACCTAGCTTCGCGGTTCAAGTCCAGACAGAGAAGGGCGGAAGCGGTCAATCGCTGCACTGCCACCGATGGCCCACAGGCGGCTTGTTGTTGTCACATCACATTCGCAGATGCTGCCTTGTTCGCGGGCACCGTAATTCGAGGTATGGCGGTTGGAATTGCGCCGTGTCAAAGGCGGCGGGGCCTCTACGCTCAGTCCTGCGATGCGAATGCTTCCATTTCTCCGACGCTCGCCCGGGCAGCGCATGGGCTTGTTGCAGGCGTGGTTGCTGGTGGGCTTCACGGCGGCTTGTATCCCGATCCCGGTAGGTCAGAAGGATCCCTTCGAGCAAGAGGAGATCGCATCGTTAAACGAGGGCGGCGCCGACCGGGCGTCTGTCGTGCAGAAGCCGGGCAAGCCCGCGCGCATGAACGCGGCGCAGGATCTCTACCTCTACCACGATTTCCAGTTGCAGGCGGTATTACTGGTCGGTGGAGGCTATACCGGCAGGGTGGGCGAGGTGATGTTCATTGGCCCGCACCTGATGAAGTCCGAAAATCGGTCAGGCACGTTACGCGCCCGCAACCAGATATACACATTCAGGCGCCTTGCCCGCGAGGACGCGCTTGGATTGATCGCGAAGATGCGACTGTTGAATTTCACCGGCTGATCAGCGGTCGCGCTATTCCAGGCAGCCTGAAACCCAATGCAGGTACGCCCGACCTGCTACCATAGAGCCGGGCCATTCAGGCGGGGCTGATCAGGTCTGGATCGGACAATCAAACCGTGGGATCAAACAACCAGCAATCAACCTGGACCGATCGGGTCAGGCTGATCACTGGGGTTGCCACATTCTCCCGGGTATCGCCGCCGCATCCCCGCCGTCGGGTTGACACGCGCCGCCGATTGACACTTAGTTTTCAGGGCATAGCAGCAAGCTTTTTTCTGACCCGAGGATGGGGGCCGGATGGTCGCCTCGACTCTGTTTTTTCTGGCGATCTTCCTGCTGCCCGGGATCTGGATCGGGTTTTCTCCCCTCGCTCGGTCGCTCGACGGCGCGGCCCGGTTCGTTCTGTCGCTCGCCTTCTCGATCCCCGTCGCCAGCGTCGAATTCGAGACCCTGCGCGCCCTGGGCGTGACCCCGGAAACCGCCGTGCCGCTGCTCGCAGCCATCAACCTGCCGGCGCTTGCCCTCGTATGGCGCACACGGCGCGGGCTTGCGCTGCCTGCAGCACGCAACGCGCTGGGGATCGCGCTTGCGATCGCCTTGCCGGTGGCCTTCCTGATCGGTGTCTTCGCGCTGTTCGAGGAAAAGACCTACTGGGCGCATACTTGGCTGCATGCCGACATGATCTATGCCCTCCACGACGATGCGTTCCGCCCCGAGGAGCGACTCCTCGCCGGCCATAGCGCCGCCTATCCGTGGTTCGGCCATCTCTTCTTCCTGATCCAGTCGCTCGCGCTTGACCTCGCGCCGGCGCTGTCCTTCACCTGGGTCAATATCGGCCTCGCGGTGATATTCGGCGGCTTCGCGATGCTCGCGGTGCGCGAGATGGGCGGCGGGCGGATCGCCATCGCCGCGGCGCCGTTTCTCTTTGCCTTCGCGCTCAACCCGGTCGGCAACATCCTGAAGAAGCTCGCGGTCTGGTTCGAGCCCGGGCTTGCCCGCTGGGCCTACCTGCTCGGCGATCCGCGCTTCGACTTCATGCTGATCAAGCATGTGCGGCTGAACCTCAACCAGGTCGGGATCACGCTTCTGGCAGGGCTGATCTTCCTGGCGCTGCGCCGGGATCGGCCCGGGCACTGGGCGCACGAGATCCTGATCGCGCTCATGGTCTTCACCATCGCGGCGACCTACCCGCTCTACCTGCCCGTCGCGCTGATCGTCGTCGGCGCCCGTTTCGTCGCGCTCGCGCTTCCGGCCACGTCGCCCGCCGGGGCGGCCGCGCCCGGCGTGGCGCTGCGGCTCGCGGTCGCGGGCACCCTCGCGGCCGGTCTCGCCATCGCGCTGGTCCGGCTTCAAATGGCCGATCGCAGCGCCTCGGTCGGAATCGGCGTCTCG
>JBFKMA010000224.1:0-4268 GCA_041630175.1 Albidovulum sp. | reverse complement strand
CCCCTGCGGACGGCCGGCAACAATTTCCCCCTCACCTGCCCATCTTTTCCGCAAATTCGGGAACAATCGCTACTTTTGGTTGTTTTTCTTCTCGCTGAGACCCGAAATTCTGCATTTCATTGACAGAAAAGCGGCGCCCCGGAACACTATCTGTCGGTGCAACGATCGGGGGACGGATTACCCCAAATCTTCATTTGAAGCGGGAGTAATCCCGAGTGCGTTTCGCGGCATTACGGCGCGCAACGATCGTATTAGGTGCGTGTTTTGGAGGGGAAAGTGAGTAATTTGGCACAAAGCGGTTCCGTCGACGCCACAGGCGGCAATTCCTTTGAGACCGGCGTGATCGAGGCAATGGCGGACTGGTGCGATGCGCTTCAGGGCGGGGCCTCCCTGCAGGACGCTTTCGCGGGACTCGCGGCGGGACTCGGCGCCGAGGCCGGAATGCTCGTCAGGACCCATTTGACCAGTTGCAAGCCGATCCGCATCGCCGTCTGGGACCGCCATGGCGCAAGCTCCAGCTCACCCCTTTCCACATCCTTCGCGGACGGCTTCTTCGGCCGCCATGTCTCAAGGCCGAGATCGGCCTCGGTCTGGCTCCTGTCGACCCATGAGGAGAACCTATCCGACAGGCCGGACCCGGCGCTCGGTGTCTGGCAGGAGCGGCGCGGCCTGGCGGATTTCGCGACGCTGATCCTGGCCGGAGGCCCGCCTGTACGCGACCATATCGAACTTCACTTCACCCATCCGGTGCCGGACATCATGCAGGCCGCCTTCGCCGCGGTCCTGCCGACGATGGCGCGCACCTGGGCGAGCCGGCAGGTCGGCCTCGTCTCGCGTTCGATGCCCAACCAGCACGCGATCCGCGACCCCGGCAGCCGCGGCACCGGAGGGGGATCGCTTCTGGGCCCCGCGAACCCCGCGCGGCTCAGCCGGGCCGAGTTCCGCGTCTGCTTTCTGCTCAGCCGTGGCCTCTCGGTGCTGGGTGTGGCCAAGGAACTCTCGGTCTGTGAGGCCACGGTGCGGTCGCATCTGCGCAGCATCTATGCCAAGACCGAAACCACGAATCTCGCCGAACTGGTGTTCCATCTCCTGTCGTCGCCGCAAGGTACGAGCGATGCCGACAGAAGCTGTGCGTGAACGGGGGCGGTCATGGCGCTCATACCGCTTCTGATCCTCGCGCCGGTGCTGCTGGCCGTCGCTTGGTCGGACTTGCGCCACATGCGCATTCCGAACACCCTGAGCATCATTGCGCTTGTGCTGTTCGTGCTGAGCGCGATCGTGCTGCCGCCCCCGGATATCGTGGTGCGCGTCGTCGTGGCTGCCGTGGTCTTCGCCATCGGCTTTGCCGGCTTCAGCCTGGGCCTTTGGGGTGGCGGCGACGTCAAAATTCTCGCGGCCCTGTTGCTGTTCATCCCTGTGACGACGCTACAACTCTTTTGCTACGTCTTTTCCGCCTCGATGCTGGCAGGGATCTGCGTCATCCTCGGCCTAAGGCGCATTCCGGCCGTCGAGGGGCTCGGTTGGAAATCGGTGTCGGGCAGCACGAAGTTCCCGATGGGAATATCCATCGCCACCGCCGGATTGCTGCATCCGCTCGCGGTCGTGCTCCTAGGCCTGCCCCTGCCCGGCTGACCGGCCCCACTAGAGGCCGGCCCCGGTCCCGCGCTATTCGCCGACTGCCTCGCGCGCGATCGCGTCGAGCAGCGCCTGCACCTCCTGCATCGGTCCGTCCGGCAAGTTGCGGTAGCCGACGCCCACCGCGCCATCGCGGTCGGTGACGAAGACGCCGTAGGGGCAGTGCGCGATGTTCGCCGGATCGGCCTCCATCACCTTCCGCGAGACCTGCGCCGAGCAGAAGGTGAAGATCTGCGCCGCGTCGAAGATCCTGACGTCGCTGCCCACGTCCGCGCCGGTGCGGTTCAGCATCTCGCCGACATGGCTCACATAATCGATCACCAGCCCCTGGCCGATGATCGCGTTCTCGACCGCGAAGGTCGCGTCCTCGAAGCTGCCGTCAAAGGGATAGGTGGTGGCGTCCTCGGCCATGGCGCTGCCCGCCGAAACCGCGAACGCCGCGAGGGCGGCTTTCCATCCTTGAAACATCGGTCGTTCCTCCGTCGTTGAACCCTGGCGCGTCTTGCGAACGGCGCGGCGCGGGAGTGACGCCGCCCCTTCGTCCTCAGCCGAAGATGTCGGCGGTGATGCCGGCATACCAGCCGAGGCTTTCCCCATAGGTCGCCCGGCGCAGTTCGACATCCTCGCCGGTCCGGCTGATGAAGCTGTCGACGCTCGCGATCTTCTCGTCCGTCGCCTCGTAGGAGGCGCCTACCTTCACGCCGTCATCGGTGGCGATGAGCGACCAGCAGGTATTCGAATACTTCGCCGGAAAGGCCTTGGAATCCGTCAGTTCGGCGCGGATCACCATCGCGGCGACCTTGGCCTGGCTGTTGGCCGCAAAGCCCGATTTCGGCATGTCGCCCTGCGCAGAGGCGTCGCCCAGCACGAAGACCTTCGAATCGGCGCGGCTGGCCGTGGAATGCGGATCGACCGGCGCCCAGCCGGTGTCGTCCGTGACACCGGCCGCCTGAGCGATGGCGCCCGCCCGCTGGCCGGGAACGACGTTGCAGACATCGACGCGCTCGACCTCGCCGTCGATCAGCACTTCCATCGCCTCGGGGCGCACCTCCACCTTGTCGCCCCCGAAATCCGGGCCGATGCGGGTGATCATGCCGACATAATGCCTCTGCCAGCCCTCCTCGAAGAGCGCCTGCTTGGAATACTTCTCCTTCGGATCGACCACGAGAATCTTCGCCGACGGGTTCCTCTGCATCAAGAGATGCGCAACCATCGAGACCCGCTCATACGGCCCCGGCGGACAGCGATAGGAATTGGGGGGTGCCACCATGCAGAAGGTGCCGCCCTCGGGCATCGCCTCCACCTGCGCCTTCAGAAGCCGGGTCTGTGCCCCGGCCTTGTAGGCATGCGGCATGATCTCGGCCTTCGAGAGATCCCAGCCCGACACCGAGCCCTCGACGAAGTCGATCCCCGGCGCGATGACGAGCCGGTCGTAGGCAAGCACCTCGCCGCCCGCCAGCGTCACGGTGCCCGCGTCGCGGTCCACCGCCACGGCCATGTCGCGGGCCAGCGTGATGCCGTGCTCCGACGCCAGCTTTTCGTAGCGATGGCCGAGGCTCTCGAACTCGCGGAAGCCGCCGAGATAGAGGTTGGAGAAGAAGCAGGTGTAGTAGACCTCGGACGGCTCGACGAGGGTAACGTCGATCGCGTCGCCCGAATCCTTGGCGATGTAGCGCGCGCAGGTCGCCCCACCCGCGCCGCCGCCGATCACGACGACCCGAGGTTTCGTCTGGCCGAGGAGCGCCGGCGCGCCGACCACCGCCCCGGCCGCCGCCAGCACGCCAAGAAATCCGCGTCTGCGCATCGTCATCGTCTTTCCTCCCGTCATCGAAATCACTCGGTCAAGTTCGCGAAATAGGCGGCGAGCGCCGCGATCTCATCCTCGGCAAGCCGCCCGGCCATCATCTGCATGACCGGGTGTGGGCGGAGCTTCTGCTTGTAGGCATGCATGGCCAGCACGAAGCTCTCTTCCGGCCATTGCGTGATCGAGGGGATGCCGTCGTCCGCGCCGTCGGGGCGGTGGCAGGTCTGGCATTCCCCGGCGAGATATTCGCCGAAGGCCGGATCGCCCTTCAGCGCGAGGATGTCGGGCGGCAGTTCCGGCACGCTGCGGCGCGCCGTCGGCTCCGCCTCGGGGATGTCGCGGGGGCGGTCGGAAAAGCCGCGCAGGAAGGCCAGAAGGTCGGCGCGCTTACCTTCGTCCTTCAGCCCCGGATAGGACATGCGGGTGCCCGAGGCGAAGGTACGTGGGTTCTCGACATAGGCGTCGAGCGTCTCCGAGGTCCAGGTGAGACCGGCCCGTCCGGCGCGGGTGAGGCTCTTCGAATAGTCGAAGTCGGACAGGGCGGCGGCCCGGCGACCGAAGACGCCGTTGAGCTTCGGGCCGACGCCGTTCTCCGCCTTCGGCCCGATCTCGTGGCAGCCGGCGCATTCGGCCCAGATCTCCACCCCGCGTTCGGCATCGCCGATCTCGGCCGCGCGCAAAACGGTAGCGCCCGGCGCCCCGGTGAGCGCTAGGCAGAGGGCGAGGCCATGTGCGCCCCGCCCGGCCATCTCAACCTCCCGCTGCGGAGAGATAGGCGATCACCGCCGCGATCTCCTCGGGCTTCTTCAGGCCCGCGAAGGACATCTTG
>JBFKMA010000223.1:0-4306 GCA_041630175.1 Albidovulum sp. | reverse complement strand
TCATGCCGACGACGGGGTGGATGAGGAGGTTGGCCTGCGCCTCGCGCGCGGCGCGGAAGGTCAGTTCCTGGTGCGCGCGGTGCAGGGGGTTGCGGGTCTGGAAGGCCACGACCTTGCGCCAGCCAAGCTTGCGGAAATAAGCGCGCAGCTCGTTCGGCGTGTCGCGGCGGGCCTTGAAGTCGTAATGCATCGGCGGCTGGATGCCGGTGACCGGGCCGCCGAGATAGATCTTGCCCGCGGTGTGGTGCAGGTAGTTGACCGCCGGATGGGCGATGTCGTCGGCGCCGAAGACGCCCTCGGCCTCGCGGCTCTTGTTCGGCTCCCACTTGTCGGTGACCGAGAGGATGGCGAGGATCACGCCTTCCTGGTCGCGCAGCGCGATGTCCTGACCGGGCTCGACCTTGGCGGCGAAATCCTCGGAGACGTCGAGCGTCACCGGCATCGGCCAGAGCGAGCCGTCGGCGAGCCGCATGTCCGCCACGACGCCGTCATAGTCGGCCTCGGTCATGAAGCCCTTCAGCGGATGGAAGCCGCCGTTCATCAGAAGCTCCAGATCGCAGATCTGGCGCGGGCTCAGGTCCCAGGACGCGAGGTTGCCCGCCTCGTGCTTCAGCTTCTGGGCGGATTCGTAGGAAACATAGAGCTCCGGGATCGGAGCGAGATTGGGAAGCGACATCGCCAATGAAACCTCTGCAGCGAAAATGCGGCCGACGCGGCCGCGGTTGCGAGGGGGCATAGCCTCGAAACGGGACAATGTTCAAGATCCGCCGTGGTTTTGGCGGTGCAATCGGGCCAATGTTGCGAGATTTCCGCGCTGCGGCGAACGCTGTTTCCGGACTGGCGCGGCGCGCGGGTAGCGCGCCGCGCCGCTGGGCGCCGACACGGACGCAGGATCAGGAGATGCGCCGGCGAGAAGGGGACCGATTTCGTGCTTGGCACCGGTATCGGCGCGAATTGGCCGAAGGGCACGGGAACGAAGGCACGGCCTTGGTTTCGGCCATGGACCGCGGCGGCGGTTACGATGGCCAAGCGGTCATTCCTTGGGGGTCCGGAAATTCGCAGCCATGGCGGGGTGACGATAGTCCTGATTCTGTAGTAGCCTTGGCCGAGGCCCCACCGTCACCCGCGAGAAAAGGAGGCCAATCATGCGCAGCTATGGCCAGTTCTGTCCCGTCGCGAAGGCCGCCGAGGTCTTCTGCCAGCGCTGGACGGCGCTCATCCTGCGCAACATCACCTGGGGCGCGCACCGGTTTTCCGACATCCAGCGCGGCGTGCCGATGATGTCGCCGACGCTCTTGTCGCAACGGCTGAAGCAGCTCGAGCAGGAGGGTATCGTCGAGCGGCGTGCGGACGGGCGTGCGGTGAGCTATTTCCTAACCCTCGCGGGGCGCGAATTCACCCCGGTGATCGAGGCGATGGGCGCCTGGGGGCAGCGCTGGGCGCGGCGCGAACTGGAGGATGGCGAGGTCGACATGGACCTCCTGCTCTGGGGGATCGAGCGCGGAGCGCGGGCCGATGCCTTCGGCGACCGCGGGGTGGTGCGGATCGAGTTCACCGACCAGCCGGCGCACAAGTCGCTCTGGTGGTTCCTGTGCGAGGACGGGCGCTGCCAGCTCTGCGTCGACGATCCGGGCGGGGAAACGGACCTCCATCTCGCCGCGACGGTCGCCGATCTCATCCGCGTCTATCGCGGCGACATGCCGCTCCGGGCGGCTTTGGCCGACGGGCGCCTGGAGGCGATCGGCGGTTACGAGGCGCGCGAGGCGCTGCCGGTGTGGCTCAATCTCAGCGCGCTCGCGTCGATTCCGCCCGCGCGTCAGGCAAGAACGCTCAACGGCGCCGCCGTGGCGGCGCGCTGAGCCAAGGCCGCGTGATTCCGAAGGCAGGGCCGGGAAAGTGCCCCAGAAGCGGGATCACTCGGCGGCCTCGACCTCTTTCTCCGATTCCAGTTCGGCCAGCCAGCGCTCGGCATCGAGCGCCGCCATGCAGCCCATGCCGGCCGAGGTCACGGCCTGCCGATAGACGTGGTCGGTGAGATCGCCCGCGGCGAAGACGCCGGGGATCGAGGTCTCGGTCGTGCCCGGCTTCACCTTCACATAGGTGCCGTGATGCAGTTCGAGCTGGTCCTTCACCAGTTCCGAGGCCGGCGCGTGGCCGATCGCCACGAAGAAGCCGGCGCAGGGGATGTCGGTGGTCGCGCCGGTCCTGACGTGCTTGACGCGCACGGCGGTGACGCCGAGCGGCTGTTCGTCGCCGAGCACCTCCTCGACGGTGTGATCCCAGAGCACCTCGATCTTCGGATGCTTGAACAGGCGGTCCTGCAGGATCTTCTCGGCGCGCAGTTCGTCGCGGCGGTGGACCAGCGTCACCTTGGTGGCGAAGTTGGTGAGGAACAGCGCCTCCTCGACCGCGGTGTTGCCGCCGCCGATCACCACGACCTCCTTGCCGCGGTAGAAGAATCCGTCGCAGGTGGCGCAGGCCGAGACTCCGAAGCCCTTGAACTTCTCCTCGCTGGGCATGCCGAGCCATTTCGCCTGCGCCCCGGTCGCGAGGATCACGGCGTCGGCGGTATAGGTCGTGCCGGAATCGCCCTGCGCCATGAACGGCCGCCTCGACAGGTCGAGCGCCGAGATGTGGTCGGAGATCACCTCGGTCCCGACGGCCTTGGCGTGCTCTTCCATCCGCACCATCAGGTCGGGGCCCTGCACCTCGGTATCGCCGGGCCAGTTCTCCACCTCGGTGGTGATGGTGAGCTGGCCGCCGGGCTGGATGCCCTGGACGAGAATCGGGTTGGTCATCGCGCGCGCGGCATAGACCGCCGCGGTATAGCCCGCCGGTCCGGAGCCGATGATCAGAACCCTGGTGTGCCGCGTGTCGCCCATGGCCGTCCCTTTCAGATGCTGTCCGGCGCCATATAAGCAGCCTGAGCGGTCGGGAAAACCCCTCGCGGATCACGTGGCGATGTGCGGCAGCATGGAACCTGCCCGCAAGACGCAGGGATCAGGCTTCGGCTACTGCTGCTTGAGAATGGCGAACTGAGCCATCGTGCAGGAATTCGGCCCCGGCTCGCCGCTGGCCCGGGCGCTGTCCGGCCACCCTTTCGGCAGGCTTTCCTCCAGACACCCGCCGCGGGCCGTGGTCATCATTCCGACGAGGTCTTCGGAAATCACCGGTCCGTGGTCGTGCAGCGCGAAATGGATCTCTGCGCCGGTCGGATTCGTCAGTCCGTTGCCCAGCCAAGAATATCCCAATTCACCGGCCGGCAGGAAGGTCCGGAACGTCGCGATCCCGTCCGCCGGCGCGACGACGCCGTCACCATAGGTCACGTCGGATTCGACCATGGCGGCGTTGTTGATCACCTCGCCGCTGGTGCAGTGCTCGGCCTCCTTCAACTCGCAGGCCGCGGGATTGTTCATGATCGCGACCCACATCGTGTAGACGTGGCCGGGCGTGAGCTGGCTCGTCGTCAGGCTTCCCGCGATCCCGGCCTCGGAGGAGACCAGCATCGCCTTGGCGCCCTCGACGACCTCGACCGACCCGGTCATCGCGTGGGTCTTGACATCCGCCTCGACGGTGGCGGCCCAGAGCGGCGCGGCCAACATGCTGAGACTGGTACAGAAAAGAATGGCGCTGTGTTTCATGTCGCTTCTCCACGTATGTGGTGGCTGTTCACGGCGCGCAGCGGGATTGCGAAAGCTGGCACCCTGACCGGAAGGCCCGACAGTCGACGCTGAAACTACTCACACAAGGGCGAATACCGGGTGAAAGCACCCCACCCAGTTCGCCTCCGAAAACCTTCCGGAGCACACCTTGCATCGTGCGCCGCACAATACCCGAAGCCCGGCCGATGGACCAGTCGGGGGCCGGGGTTTCACGGCCTCGTGAAGCTGGCAAGCCGGGCGTTTGCGGGATCGCGCGAGCATCCGCAGCACCCGATCGCACGCCCTTGCTGCCCCCGGCTTCGGCGACTGGCCCCGTCAGGGCGCTGCGCGTTCGGCCACCCGGTCGCGGATCGCGGCGAGGCAGGCCGGCACCGCCCCGTCGAAGTAGTCGGTCGGCAGCCATTTCAGCTCCGACACGACATAGTTCAGCGGTTCGTCCCCGGGCTTCAGGTTGACGACCTCGAACACCGTCTCGCCTTCGGGGCTGACCTCGAAGGCACGGCCCTGCTGCGGGCTCGTCACGACCACCGCGCCGGTATCGAGCATCTGGCTCTTGCCGCGGATGCGCGAGTAGAAGTCGTTCCGCCGCCCGTCGAAGACCGTCCGGCGTGCGCCGGTGGCCGGCGCGATCGCGACGATCTCGC
>JBFKMA010000222.1:0-4312 GCA_041630175.1 Albidovulum sp. | reverse complement strand
GGGTAGAGCGCGTAGTTCTGGAACACCATGGCGATGTCGCGCTCGGCCGGGGGCAGGTTGTTCACCAGCCGCTCGCCAATATGGATCGTGCCCGCGGTGATGCTCTCGAGCCCGGCGATCATCCGCAGCAGCGTCGACTTCCCGCAGCCCGAGGGGCCGACGAGCACGACGAACTCGCCATCCTCGATATCGACATCGAGCCCGTGCAGGACCTCGAGCGCGCCGAAGGACTTGCGAAGCTCCCGTACCCTGACCCCAGCCATGCCGCCCGTCCCGTCTGGCCCCTCCTCTCAACGATTACCCGAGGGCTCGGGACCTGTCCATTACCTAAGCATACTAACATGTTAGTGCCTTGACAGGTCTCCGCATCGTTGAGATGGTTTTCGGGCAAGCGATTTCGGAAGGGGGAGTTTTTCGGAAGAGTCGACCGCCACGCCGGCAAGGCCATGACGCCTTGCCACCATGCGCCGCGCTCCCCGCGGGGCCGCCGCGCCAATGACAGGGAGGACTGCACGTGAAAGTCGAACGCTACAATCAAGCGATCAGAAACCGGATGAGCCGCCGCAGGCTCTTGCAGGGCGCGGCGGGTGCCGGGACGCTCGCCGTGCTCGGCGGCGTCGGCACCGGCATGTCCGCGCGGCCGGCCTGGGCGCAGGGCGACCTTCGCGCCGAGATCCTGAAGATCCCCGGCGTCGGCATGGGCTCGCCCACCGATGCCGACTGGCAGAAGGTCGGCGAGATGTGCCTCGGGCCGACGAAGGAGGTCGTGCAGGAAGACGAGTTCGCCGGCGTCGAGCTGACCTTCATGGGGCTCAACAACCAGAACCTCCACAACTTCCTCTTCCGCGGCTTCCTCAAGCCATGGGAGGCCTATACTGGCGCCACGATCAACTGGATCGACCTCGCCCAGGCCGACTACAACGCCCGGCTCCAGCAGTCGATCGCCACCGGCACCGTCGATTTCGACATTATCGAGATGGGCGCGCCGTTCGAGGGCGACGTCCTCGGCAAGGGGCTCGCCTCGGAGATGCCCGACTGGGTCAAGGGCGTCATCGACATGGACGACTACGTGGGCTACCTGAAGGCCCCGGTCGGCACCTGGAACGGAAAGACCTACCGGGTGTCGATCGACGGCGACTGCCACACCTTCGTCTATCGCAAGGACTACTACGAGAACGAGGAATTCGCCGCGGCATGGGCCCAGGAGGGCGATGGCAGCGAATGGGCGCCGCCGCGGACCTGGGAGATGGTCAACGCGCATTCCAAGTTCCTCGCCGGCAAGACCGATCCGCTGACCGGGCTCGCGGCGCATGGCTATCTCGATCCGCTGAAGGGCTGGGGCGGCTTCGGCTTCTACTTCCTCGAGGACCGGGCCACGGCCTATGCCAAGCATCCGGACGACCCGGCCTGGCTCTTCGATCCCGACACGATGAAGCCCCGGGTGAACAACCCGGCCTTCGTGCAGGCGATCCAGGACGTCATGGACCTGATCCCGATCCAGGGCGCCTATCCGGCGGACCAGATCAACGCCGATCCCGGCACCACCGCGTTCCAGCAATATCTGGCCGGCACCGGCGGCATGATCGGCTGGTGGGGCGACGTGGGCTCCATGGCGCGCACCTCGGACACCTCGGTGGTCGGCGACGTCGTCGGCTTCGACATCCTTCCCGGTGCGACCCGGGTCTACAACTCGAAGACCGGCGCATGGGAGGACACGCCGAACGAGGCGCCCAACATGGCCTATATCGGCTGGGGCGTCTACGTCATGGCCACGGTCGACAGCGACGAGAAGAAGCACAAGGCCGCCTGGTCCGCGGCCGCGCATCTCGGCGGCAAGGACCTGTCGCTCTGGACCTCGGCCTATCCGTCCGGCTTCCAGCCCTACCGCAATTCGCACTTCAACTACGACGAATGGGAACAGGCCGGCTACGACCGCGACTTCGTCGCCGACTATCTCGGCTCGAACTCGGACAGCTACAATCACCCCAATGCCGCGATCGAGCCGCGCATCCCGGGCATCTTCCAGTACTACTCGGTCGCCGAGGACGAACTGGCGAAGGGTTATGCCGGCCAATACGGCTCGGCGCAGGAGACCGCCGACGCCATCGCCGCGGCCTGGGAGAAGATCACCGACCAGATCGGGCGCGAGAGCCAGATCGCGCTCTACAAGGCGTCACTGGGAATGTGACGAACACGTGCCGCCGGCCGCGGCGGCACCGCCGTTTGGGCAAGGGACGGAGGGCAACATGGCCGACCAGGCAGACAACGCCACCCTGATGCGCGAGGCATGGGCCGAGTGGAACGACACGAAGGGCGCGGACATCTCCCTTTGGGATCGCTACGTCTCCGAGGACATAAAGCTGTGCTCGCTCGCCGACGGCTGCGAAGCGCTGCCGTTCACCGCGCAGAGATCGGGCCGGGAGGAGCTTCGCGCCTACCTCAAGGGCCTGACCGAGAACTTCGCCATGGACCACTGGCGGATCGACGAGACGGTGAGCGAGGGCGACCGGGTCGTCGGCATCGGAAGCACCGGCTGGACCAACCGGAACACGGGCAAGTCCTTCGTCACCCCGATCGTGATCGTGACCAGATGGCGCGACGGCCGGATCTGCGAATATGCCGAGTTCTATGACACGGCATGCATCGCCGCCACGACGGCGTGAGCGGCAACCAGCCCGCCATGGCGGACGAAGGCGATCTCCTCCATGTCGTCACCGCCGACGACATCTCGCCCGTCCGGGCCCGTTTCGGGCGCGCCATCATCTGGGGCTCGGCCGCGATCATGGTGGCCGTCGCCTTTCTCCAGTTCCTGCAGACCAACGGCGTCCGCGACTTCGGCTTCGCGACCTGGCGGCCGACGCTCTACGCCTTCCTGCTCTGGTCGATCTGCCTCTGCGCCGGCCAGGTGATCGCGCGCGGAGAGGCGGGCAAGCGCGTGCTCTTCGTGCTGCCCGCGGCGCTGTTCGTGATCTCGATGGTGGTGTTTCCGCTGATCTTCGGCCTCGGCATCGCGTTCTCCAACTGGAACCTGTCCTCGCCCGTCGGCCGGCAGTTCAACGGGCTCGACAATCTCCGCCAGATGTGGACCGACCCGTTCTACTGGAACGCGCTCGAGAACATGGTCTGGTACGTGCTGGCGATCCTTCCCGAATACGCCATCGCCTTCGGCCTCGCGCTCCTTCTCAACGCCCAGATCCGGGCGCGGAAGTTCTTCCGCGTGGCGTTCCTCCTGCCGCTGATGCTCTCGCCGGTAGCGGTGAGCTGGATGATCGGCAAGTCGATGCTCGAGGTCCGCTTCGGCCCGCTCGCGCGTCTCGCCCGCGAGCTCGGCTGGGACAACCCGTCGTTCTTCGGCTCGCCCGAGATCGCGCGGGCGATGATCATGATGATGGATGCCTGGACCTTCATCCCCTTCATGATGATCATGATCCTCGCCGGCCTCCAGGCGATCCCGCGGGAATTGCTTGAGGCCGCCCGCGTCGACGGCGCCAATGCCTGGCGGACGTTCTGGGAGGTGACGTTTCCGCTGATGCTGCCGGTCTCGATCACCGCGATCCTCATTCGCATCATCTTCAAGCTGAAGCTCGCCGACATCATCATCAACGTCACCCTCGGCGGGCCGGGCGGCGCCACCGACAGCGTCACGAGCTTCATCTTCCGCGAATACCGCGACCGCTCGAACGTCGGCTACGGCACGCTTCTGGCCATGGTCTACCTCGTCATCATCGTCATCGCGATGACGGTGCTGATGAAGCTCGCCGACCGCTGGATGCGGCCGAGGTACTGAGATGGGCCGGCAGATCTTCCACGACGGCGCATCCGACCTGGCCTTCAAGGCCCGCTGGTACACGAGCCGCGTGCTGATCTACGCGGTGCTGATCTTCTGGGCGGCGATCTGCCTCTTTCCGATCTACTGGACGGCGACGACCTCGTTCAAGGCGGCGCCGGACGTGATGCAGGGCAACATGGTGCCCTGGGCGGATTTCACGCCGAAATGGCTCGGCTGGCGGTCGCTCGGCCTGTCGCCCGACACGATCGGCGCGGAATCGACGGTGCGCGCGGAATTCCTGCGCCGCTTCACCAACTCGCTGATCACCGCGCTCGGCTCCTCCGCGCTCGCCGTCCTGCTCGGGAGCTGCGCGGCCTACGGCCTGTCGCGCTTCAGCTACCGCTTCGGCCCGCTGAGGAACGCCGACATCTCGTTCTTCTTCCTCAGCCAGCTCATCCTGCCGCCGGTGGTGCTCGCGCTCCCGTTCCTCGTGCTCTACCGCGAGCTCGGGATGCACGACACCCGGATCGGGCTGATCCTGCT
>JBFKMA010000221.1:0-4317 GCA_041630175.1 Albidovulum sp. | reverse complement strand
GGCGCAGGGCCGATCGGGATCATGGCGGCGGCCGTGGCGCGGCATGTCGGCGCGCGGCACGTGGTGATCACCGACATCAATCCCGACCGCCTTGCGCTGGCCGGTCGGGTGGCGGACGTGGTCCCCGTCGATGTTCGGTCCGAGGATCTGCGCGCCGTGATCGCCCGGCTGGGCATGAAGCAGGGTTTCGATGTCGGCATGGAGATGTCCGGCAACCAGACCGCGCTCGACCAGATGGTCGAGAACATGGTGATGGGCGGCCGCATCGCGATGCTCGGCATCCCGCCGGGCAAATCGCCGGTCGACTGGAGCCGCATCGTCTTCAAGGCGATCACCATCAAGGGCGTCTATGGCCGCGAGATCTTCGAGACCTGGTACAAGATGATCGCGATGCTGGAAAACGGGCTCGACGTGCGCCGCGTCATCACCCATCGCTTCCCGGTCGACCGCTTCCGCGACGGGTTCGAGGTGATGCGCTCGGGCCAGAGCGGCAAGGTCGTGCTCGACTGGGGCTGACGGGACTGCCGCCCGTTCAGCGGCGCCGGCGCTGGACTTCCCGCCGCGCCTGACCGAATGCTGGACGCACAGAGCTGTCAGAACCGGGACTTGCGCCTTGGACCTTGTGATCTTCGACTGCGACGGCGTCCTCATCGACAGCGAGATCATCAGCGCGAAGATGCTGGTGGCGGAGCTGGCGGGCATGGGCGTCGAGATCGACCTCGACTATGTCGTGCGGCACTTCCTCGGCCGCTCCTATCCGACGGTGATGAAGATGATCCGCGCGGATTTCGGCGTCGCCCTGCCCGACACATTCGAGGTCCAATACCGCACAAGGCTGATGGCTGCGTTCGAGTCCGGCCTCAGGCCGATGCCTGGCGCGGCGGCGGTGCTGTCGGCGATGACCACGCCCTGGTGCGTCGCGACCTCGTCGAGCGAGCCACGGGCGCGCCGGTCGCTTGAGATCGCCGGGCTCGCGGGCCTCGTGGGCGAGCGGCTCTTCACCGCCGGGTTGGTGGCGCAGGGCAAGCCGGCGCCGGACCTGTTCCTTCTGGCCGCGGAGCGGATGGGCGCCGCACCGGGCCGCTGCCTCGTCATCGAGGACAGCCTGAACGGCATCCTCGCCGCCCGCGCCGCGGGCATGGCGGTCTGGCGCTTCACCGGCGGCAGCAATCTTGGCGGCGCGCCGGCGGAAGAACCTAAGGACGCCAGTCCCGACCGCCGATTCGCATCCTGGGCGGAGTTCGCCGAGATTGGGGCAAAGCTGATGAGGAGCGCGACGTGAGCCGCGCCGATACCGCGCCGACCACGCTGGATGATGCCGCCCGCGCGGGCTCGCTGTCCTATGTCGGCGGGCTGACGCAGGACCGGATCGCCGCCGAACTCGGTGTGTCGCGCCAGCGTGAGCAGCGCCTTTTCAGCCGCGCTCTGGCCGACGAGCTGCAGCCGCAACGCTGCGACAGCCACCGCATCGACTCGCTCATCGGCAACAGCGCCCCGGGCGGATCGGCGACTTTCTTCGACGTGATCATGCGCATCGCCGACAAGCTCCATGCCGAGCACTACCCGATGCCGGTCCCGGTCATCTCGGACACGGTCGAGGAATGCGCCGCCCTGCGCCGCGTGCGGGCGGTGCAGGCAATGGTCCGGCAGGCCGAGAGCGCCAAGGCGACATTCGTCGCCCGTCTGGCCGCCGCCGACGAATGTCGCCTTGGCGCGATGCGCTGACGTTCCATCTCGACCTGATGAACAACCACCGACCCCCGGGCGCCTCGTTCGTGACCAACCCCTACGATTCGACCGTCGCCGACAAGGTCGGCTTCGCGCTCGCCCCCGACAACGGGCTCGGCAGGCGCGCCAACTGGCTCTGGGCCTGCACGCTGGCGAACCCGGCGGGCACCCAGAAGGAGGAGGCCGCCAAGACCTTCATCAACTGGGCGACGTCGAAGGACTACCTTGAGCCGGTCGCCTCCAAGGAAGGCTGGGCCAACGTGCCGCTGGGCACCCGGACCTCGCTCTGCGAGAACCCGGAATACCAGAAGGTGCCCTTCGCCAAGATGACGATCGCCTCGATCAACACCGCCGACCCGACGAATCCGACGGTGGACGAGGTGCCCTATGTCGGCGTGCAGTTCGTGGCGATCCCGGAATTCCAGGGACTCGACACGGCGGTGGGCCAGCCGTTCTCGGCCGCGCTTGCCGGCACGACCTCGCTCGACGACGCGCTGAAGAACGCGCAGGACATCGCGACGCGCGAGATGGCCAAGGCCGGCTGCATCAAGTGAGCCTTGCCCGAGAGGCGGGCGCCCGCCCGCCCCTCCACGTGCTCGGGCCGGCTCCGTCCGGCCGCAATCTGAAACTTCGAGGATGAAGCGATGGCCACGCAAGCCTCCCGCGTCGCAGGGCGCCTGATGATCTCGCCCGCCGTGACCCTGCTTCTTCTGTGGATGGCGGTGCCGCTCGGCATGGCGGTCTACTTCTCGTTCCTGCGCTGCAACCTCCTGATGCCGGCGATGGAGGAGTGGATCGGGCTCACCAACTACCGCTTCTTCCTGACCGATCCGGCCTTCATCGCGGCGATCCAGAACACGCTTCTCCTGGTCGGCGGAGTGCTTCTGGCGCTCCTGCTCGATCAGTCGTTCTGGGGGCAGGGGATCGTCCGGGTCCTCGTCATCGCGCCGTTCTTCGTGATGCCGACGGTCTCGGCGCTGGTCTGGAAGAACATGTTCATGAACCCGGTGAACGGGCTTTTCGCCTGGCTCGCAAAGCTCGTCGGGCTCCAGCCCTTCGACTTCCTCGCCCACGCGCCGCCTTTCTCGATCACGCTCATCGTCGCCTGGCAATGGCTGCCCTTCGCGACGCTGATCCTCTTGACCGCGCTGCAGTCGCTCGACAGCGAGCAGTTGGAGGCGACCGAGATGAACGGCGCGGGGCCCTCTCGCGCTTCGTCTGGATCAGGGCCCCGCATCTCGCCCGTGCGGTGACCGTGGTGATCCTGATCCAGACGATCTTCCTTCTGCCGATCTTCGCCGAGATCCTCGTGACCACCAATGGCGGGCCGGGGACGGCGTCGATCACGCTGACCTACCTCGTCTACGTGCAGTCGCTCATGCAGTTCGACGTGGGCAGCGGCGCGGCCGGCGGGGTCGTCGCGGTGATCCTCGCCAATATCGTCGCGATCTTCCTGATGCGGATGATCGGCAGGAACCTGGAGACCTGACATGGCTCGCGCTGTCTCTGCCCGCCGCAAGACCGTCGTCACCGTCATCGCCTGGACGGTGGGTCTGCTGATCTTCTTCCCGATCCTCTGGACGATCCTCACCTCGTTCAAGTCCGAGGCCGAGGCGATTGCGAGCCAGCCGAAGTTCCTCATGTCCGACTGGACGGTCGAGAACTACGCGACGGTGCAGGAGCGGTCGGACTATTTCCGCCATTTCTGGAATTCGGTCGTGATCTCGGTCGGCACGACGCTGCTGAACCTGCCGATCGTGGTCTGGATGCTCTACGCCTACTTCAAGGAAATCCCCGGCAAGACCCTCGAAGCCGCGCGGATGGATGGCGCGTCCCTGCGCTCCGAGATCCTCTACGTGTTGGCGCCGATGGCGGTGCCCGGCATCGTCTCGACGCTGCTTCTCGACATCATCCTCGCCGGGAACGAGGCGTTCTGGACGCTGAATCTCACCGCCTTCATCGCCAGCCATTCGAGCCCCGAGGGGCTGTTTTACGCCAAGCTCTCCGCCGCATCGACGTCCGCCATTGCGCCGATCCTGATCCTCGGCTGGTTCAGCCAGAAGCAACTCGTGCGCGGCCTCACCTTCGGCGCCGTGAAATAGGACAAGACATGGGAAAGATCACGCTATCCAGAATCACCGAGAGCTTCGGCGATACCGAGGTGATCCCGCCCCTTGATCTCACCATCGAGGCTGGGGAGTTCGTGGTCTTCGTCGGCCCTTCGGGCTGCGGCAAGTCCACGCTTCTGAGACTCGTCGCCAGGCTCGAGGACGTGACCTCGGGCGTCATCACCACCGACGGGGCCGAGGCAGGGCGTCTCGGCGCGCATACGATCGGCATCCGCCCCGAACATGTCGCCATTTCGCGCGAGGGCGGCGAATGGCAGGGCCGCATCACGGCGACGCGGTCTGGCTGACGCCTGATCCCGCGCAGATACACCGCTTCGACGCCAATGGAATGGCAATGCGCTGAGGCGGCTTGTGGGCAGGTCCGCACTGATCACCGGCGCGGCGCGCGGCATCGGCCGCGCCTTCGCGGCGGCCCATCTCAGCGAAGGTCCATCGTCGCCATCGCCGACATCGACCTCGT
>JBFKMA010000220.1:0-4344 GCA_041630175.1 Albidovulum sp. | reverse complement strand
GCTGAGCTCGGTCCGGATCGAGGCGCTGGGCCTGCAGCTCATGTCGACCAAGAACTCCTCGCGCCACGAGACCGCCTTCACGGTTTCGATCGAGGCGCGCGAGGGCGTGTCGACCGGTATCTCTGCGCATGACCGCGCGCTGACCGTGGCGGTGGCCATCGACCCGTCGAAAGGCCCGGCCGACATCGCGACGCCGGGCCACATCTTCCCCCTGCGCGCCCGCGACGGCGGGGTTCTCGTCCGCGCCGGCCATACCGAGGCCGCGACCGATATCAGCCGGCTTGCGGGCCTCAACCCCTCCGGCGTGATCTGCGAGATCATGAACGAGGACGGCACGATGGCCCGGCTGCCGGACCTCGTGAAGTTCGCCAAGAAGCACCAACTCAAGATCGGCACGATTTCCGACCTCATTGCATATCGCCGCCGCCACGACAATCTCGTGCGCGAAACCGCGACGAACACGGTGACCTCCGCCTTTGGCGGAGACTGGACGATGCGGGTCTTCACTGATCAGACCGAGGGCACCGAGCATGTGGTCCTGACGAAGGGCGACATCACCACGGCCGAGCCGGTCCTCGTCCGCACCCATGCGCTCAACATCCTCGAGGACGTGCTGGCGCTCGGCCCCTCGCCCGAGGGTGAACTCGGGCGGGCGATGCGGATCATCGCCGAGGAGGGCAGGGGCGTGGTCTGCCTCTTCCGCGACCCGAAGGCCAAGCTCGTGGTGGATGAGGACGAAGGCCCGCGCACGATCAAGCAGACCGGGCTCGGCGCGCAGATCCTGTCGTCGATGGGGCTGAAGGAGCTCGTGCTGCTCACCGATTCCCCGCTGACGCGGTATCTCGGTCTTGACGCCTACGACCTTCACATCGTGGGCACGCGCCCCATCACCGAGGGCTGAGACATGGCCGGAACCGAAACCCACTACACGCTCGACCTGCCGAAGTTCGACAAGCCGGTCAGGCTGCTCATCGTCGTCGCGCCCTATTACAAGGACATCGCCGACAACCTCGTCGCGGGCGCGAGGGCGGTCGCGGAGGAGGCCGGCGCCACGGTCGACCTGATCGAGGTTCCGGGCGCGCTCGAAGTGCCTGTGGCGATTTCGCTCGCGTTCCGCATGGCTGATTACGACGGTTTCGTGGCGCTTGGCTGCGTGATCCGGGGCGAGACCACGCATTACGACACGGTCTGCAATGACTCGTCGCGCGGGCTGACGCTTCTGGGTCTGAACGGCGCTTGCCTCGGCAACGGCATCCTCACGGTCGAGAACCGCGCCCAGGCCGAGGTGCGCGCCGATCCCGCCGGCCAGAACAAGGGCGGCGGGGCCGCGGCGGCGGCCTTGCATCTCGTGGCGCTTTCCCGCAAATGGGCGCGCCAGACGAAAGGCATCGGATTCAAGCCCGCGGGCGAGGAATTCCGCATCGCCGAGGAATCCAAAGGACCTGCCCGCGCATGAGCGCCGAAGCCCGCAAACAAAACGCCGCCGAAAAACGCCAGGCGAGATCCGCCGCGCGGCTCTATGCCGTGCAGGCGCTGTTCCAGATGGAAGCCGCGGGCCAGACCGTCGACAAGGTCGCCCGCGAATTCGAGACGCACCGTTTCGGCGCGATCTACGAAGACGACGAGATGGCCGAGGGCGATCCGCATCTCTTCCGCCAGATCATCGAAGAGGCGGTGAACCTCCAGGCCAGGATCGACCAGATGACCGACCGGGCGCTGGTGGCGAAATGGCCGATCGGCCGCATCGACCCGGTGCTTCGCGCGCTCTTTCGCGCCGCGGGGGCCGAACTGCTCCTGCCGGCGACGCCGCCCAAGGTGGTGATCACCGAATTCGTCGATGTCGCCCGCGCCTTCTTCCCCGAGGGCAAGGAGCCGAAATTCGTCAACGCCGTCCTCGACCACATGGCCCGCGAGGCGAAGCCCGAGGCGTTCTGAGCCTCACGGGCGCTCGACCGCGCCGCCCGCCCGGCTCCAGGCGCTGAAGCCGCCCGGAATATGGGCGACGTTCTTCAACCCCAGCTCGTTCGCGATCTCGACCGCGAGCGTTGAGCGTTCGCCGACCGCGCAGTAAAGAACGAGGCGGCCGTCCCTGGCCAGCCCGGCCAGCGGCCCCGAGCGCCCGCAAAATTGGTCGAAACTGCCATAGGGCGCGTGGATCGAACCGGGGATGACCCCGAAGCGCCGCCGCTCACCCTCCTCGCGGATATCGACGAGCGTCACGCCCTCGGGCGGCCAGTTGGCCAGAAGCTCATCGACTTCGACTGCCGGGACGCGGTGCTGCGCCTCGAGCCGTAGCCCTAGCTTCAGGTTTTCCGGCACCGCGACATCCATCAACGCCGGGTTGGCGAGTTTGAGATTGTTCATGATCTCGGCGTACTGATCGGCCGATGTCACCTGAAGGCGGGGGTTGTGATGCTTCTCCTCGCCGATCGTGCTCACCGTGTCGCCCTTGTAGTCATGCGCGGGGTAGACCAGCGTCTGCTCGGGCAGTTTCAGGAGCCGGTCGAAGAGCGAATGGTATTGCTCGTAGGGATCGCCGTTCTGGAAGTCGGTGCGCCCGGTGCCGCGGATCAGGAGCGTGTCGCCGGTGAAGACCCGGTCGTCCATCAGGAAGCTGTAGCTTTCGCTCGTATGCCCCGGCGTGTGCAGCGCGGTGAGGGTGATGCCCTCGATCGTCAAGGGATCCATGTCGCGGACCCGCAGCGAAACGACATCGGCGGGCGACTGTTCGCCCATCACGGTCACGCAGCGCGTGGCGTCGCGCAGCCGGCCCATGGCGCTGACATGGTCGGCATGGATATGGGTGTCGACGACCTTCACGAGCTTCAGGTCCAGTTCCTCGAGCAGTTTCAGGTAGCGTTCGGTCTGCTCGTAGACCGGGTCGATCAGCAGCGCCTCGCCGCCGGCCCGGCTGGCCAGAAGGTAGGTGTAGGTGCAGGAGATCTTGTCGAAGAGTTGTCGGAACAGCATGGCTTTCCCCAAGGATGGTCCGGTGCCCGCAGGATAGCACGGATCGCACCGGGGCCGCGACAGCCTGCCGCTCGCGCCGCGGGCCGCGTTGCGCTAGGCTGTCAGGGAAGGAGACCCGTCATGCCCGCGCTTGTCCGCCTCTACATCCGCCATGTCGCCATCGGCTTCGCGCTCGGCCTGTGCTTCACCGGGCTCCTGATGTGGCTCAATGTCGGCAATCTCTGGCATCTGGTGCGCGCCACCGACGAGGGCTGGATCGCGGTGATCATGCTTATCGTCTTCAACGGCATCGTGTTTTCCGGGGTGCAGTTCGGCATCGCCGTGATGCAGTTGGCCGATGACGGCAAGGACGGCGGCGGGCGTCCCGCCCGCGAGCCCGTCGCGCCAGCCGCCGTGGCGGTGCCGGCCGAGCGGCGCTGACGCCCTTCATCTTGCCCGAAATATCCCCGCCGGAGGCAGGCGCCGCTTGCGGCGCCACTTTGCGGCGTGACGCCTAAGGCGTCGCGTCTTTCCTGGGTGAAGCGGAACGTGGCGGGAACCGCGGCGACCGTGAAGGCGTGTATTTCCCGAGAGCCTGGATCAACCAGGTGGGCGCCGGGTATCAGGACCGCGATCCTGACAGAGCCAGCTCCCTCGGAATAAGGTATCGGCCACTGGAAAAGGGCCTCGCACGAGGGGCGCAGAACCCGCCGTTGTCACAAATAGGGCGACAGCGCCCTGTCGGCAAGGGGTCAGCGCCCCGACGTGCGGAAGTCCTGTTCAATTCTGCGCCGAGGGATCGCGTGTTCCTCCGCCACGCGACTCCGCCAAGGCTGGACAGATGTTCCCCTTGTGTTCATATTTGACCCATGTCCGACACGCTCCTGCCCGGCCAGCTTCTCGCCCGCGGCGTCTGCCGCCACCTGCTGCAACACGGCTTCGTCGCGGTGGAGGAACTGGTGCCCGCGCCCGGCCTCAGGCTCGACGTCCTGGCGCTCGGGCCGAAGGGCGAGCTCTGGATCGTCGAATGCAAGTCGGGCCGGGAGGATTTCACCTCCGACCGCAAGTGGCGGAACTATCTCGAATGGGGCGACCGGTTCTTCTGGGCGGTTGACGCCGATTTTCCGGTCGAGCTCCTGCCCGAGGGGACCGGCCTGATCCTCGCCGACGCCTATGACGCCGAGATCGTGCGGATGGGGCCCGAGACGCGGCTGGCCGGCGCGCGGCGCAAGGTCATGCTGCAGAGATTCGCCCGCCACGCCGCGATCCGGCTGCATGGCTACCGCGATCCCGGCGTCACCGTTTCGGGGATTTCCCCTTAGGTCCCCTGGCCATGTCGCGCGCGGCCTCGGCGGCGGCGCGCAGTTCCTCGGCGATCTCCTCGGCCTCCTCGGG
>JBFKMA010000219.1:0-4347 GCA_041630175.1 Albidovulum sp. | reverse complement strand
TGGCCGAGAAGCTGGGGGCCGATGGATGCCGCCTGCATTTCTGTTACGAGGCTGGGCCCTGCGGTTACGGCCTGCATCGCCAACTCATGGAGCTCGGGCATGACTGCATGGTCGTGGCGCCCTCGCTCATTCCGGTGAAGGCGGGGGATCGGGTCAAGACCGACCGCCGCGATGCCGCGATGCTGGCGAAGTTGCACCGGGCGGGCGAGTTGACGGCGGTCTGGGTGCCGGATGCGCCCCATGAGGCTATGCGGGATCTGATCCGGGCGTGCGCGACGGCTGTACGGGTTCTGGGCAAGGCGCGGCAGCACCTGCAAGGGTTTCTGCTCCGCCATGGCCGCATCTATGCCGGAAAGAAGGGCTGGACGGTGGCCTGCCGGCGTTGGCTGACGACTGTTCGCTTCCAACATCCCGCCCAGCAGATCGTGTTCCAGGACTATGTGCATGCCGTGACCGACGCCGAGACTCGAGTCGAGCGGCTGACCCGGCAGATCGCGGAGCTTGTCCCGAGTTGGAGCCTCGCGCCGGTGGTGGAGGCCGTGCAGTCAATGCGCGGAGTCGCCTTCATTGTGGCGGTGACGGTGGTGGCCGAGGTGGGCGACTTCAACCGTTTCGCCAATCCGCGCCAGTTGATGGCCTATCTTGGCCTGACCCCGTCCGAGCATTCCAGCGGCGCCAGCGTGCGCCGGGGCGGCATCACCAAGGCGGGCAGCGGGCTCGCGCGGCGGGCGTTGATCGAGGGCGCATGGAGCTACCGGATGCAGGCCCGTGTCAGCCGGAAACTGCACGACCGGATCGAAGCTCTGCCACAGGCAGTGCGCGACATCGCCTGGAAAGGGCAACTCAGGATGTGCCAGCGCTACCGGCACCTGATGGCGGCGGGCAAGGCCAAGGTGGTTGTGACGACGGCCAACGCCCGCGAGATGGTGGGCTTCATCTGGGCCATTGCCCGGGCGGCGACGGCAGCTCCGGCCTGATCCGGGACGGCAACGACGACGAACCCGACCCAGCCGATGCGCAAGGTTGGGGACGGAACGCGGTGGGGAACCCTCGTGCCCTGTTATGAGCCGATGCGCTCGATGCTCGACCCTTAGAGCGAGGCAGCCCCAGGACGAAACCACGGTCATGCGGTAACCAACCCGCGCATGAGAGCTTGCTCAACCGTCGTCTCAGTTCCGTCTCCTACCTTGCGCATCCACACCGCCATACGCCCGGAATCGTCGGAATATTCGCTGTGGAACAAGGGCTTGACAGCGATCATGAGAACAGGCTGCTGAAAAAGGTTTTTGCGAAGCCTCTTTCGTCGAGCTGAGCCATGGTTGCTACGGGCGGCATCCTTCAGCTCAACGTGAGAGCCACCGTAGACGCCGTTTTGGCGTTGATGGGTGTGGCGGAGGGAGTTTTTCAGCAGCCTGCTGGAGGGCGCTGAGGAAGCTCCCGATCTCGGCGAAGATCTCGGCATCGTGGCCGATCCAGATATGGCCGCCGCTGGGGTAGCTCAGCAGCCGTGCGCCGGGGACGGTCGCGGCGATATGGCGCGCCGCGTCGAGGGTCAGGAACCGGTCGTCTACCAGAGAAATCGCCAGGGTCGGGGCCGTGATCGTCCCGAGCGGCTGCGGTACCGGGTTGCCCGCCTGTGCGCTGTCATTGAGCAGCCCGCGCACCCTTGCGCCGATCGGGAGGATGCCGCTCAGGATGTCGCGGGCGCGCTGACGCTCGTCCGGCGTGGCGGCATGGACGAGCGCGGGGTCGGTCGCGAGCAGCGTCGCTATCATCCTGTCCTCGGCCAGCGTGAGTCCGGCCCAGAACAGGAAGTCCGAACCGAGCGCATGGCGCATGATCGCGGCGCCGACCGCATTCGGGCGCATCGGGGCGCGGCCGGGCGCGTAGGTCGCGGGAACCAGCGCGACGAGGGCGCTGCAGCGGTCGCGGTGGCGGATGGCGAACTCGATGGCGGAAAGGGCACCCGCCGAACCGCCGATCACCGGAAGTCGGTCGATGCCGAGCGCGTCGAGCAGATCGGCGAACGAATCCGCCTGGTTGGCGGGCGAGGGGTCGTCCGGGAAGTCCGAGCCGAGATAGCCGAAGCGGGACGGCGCGATGATCCTCCATCCCGCGCCGGAAAGCCGGCGCGAGAAGAACAGGCCCTGATCGAAACCGCCGCCGGTCCCGTGCACCATCAGCACCGGCGGTCCGTTTCCGGCCTCGCCCCATTGCATCGCTCCGGCGCGGGTCGCCGTGACCCGGGACGGGGCGGCGATGCGCTGCGCGGCGGCGGCCATCGCCCGCGACTGGGCGCGCCGCACCGGAACCGCCACGGCGGTCGCCAGGGCGGCGGCCCCGCCAAGCACGAGAAGACTTCGTCGCTTCATGCGCCCCTCCGTACCGTGGCGATGCAGCCTCCGACAGTGCAGGCGACTGCGCCTTGATCCAGGTCACGGCTCGCGGCCGGCAAGGCACGGGCTTGCCGTGATGCGGGGTCGGGCGCTAGTGTTGGCGCTATCGCCGGTATCCGGGGGCATCATGAAAACCGTCAACTGGGGCGTTCTGGGCGCTTCGAGATTCGCGCGTGAGCACATGGCTCGCGCGATCCACGAGGCCGAGGGCGCGCGGTTCCACGCGCTCGCGACATCGGACGCGGCCAAGGCCGCGCCGTTCCGCGCCTTCTGCCCGGACCTCGAGGTCCTGACCTCCTACGACGCGCTGCTCGGGGATCCCGAGATCGAGGCGGTCTACATCCCGCTGCCGAACCACCTCCATGTCGAATGGACACTGAAGGCGCTCGAGGCCGGTAAGCATGTGCTGACCGAGAAACCGATCGCCATGCAGGCCGCCGAGATCGACGCGCTGATTGCGGCGCGCGACCGCACCGGCCTGATGGCGACCGAGGCCTACATGATCGTCCATCACCCGCAATGGCAGCGGGCGAAGGCGCTGATCGAGGATGGCGCGATCGGCCGCATCCTGCATGCCGACGCCCATTTCAGCTACGACAACCGCGACGATCCCGGCAATATCCGCAACCGGCCCGAGACCGGCGGCGGCGGCGTCCCCGATATCGGCGTCTACGCCTATGGCTCGGTGCGCTGGGCGACCGGGGCCGAGCCGGTGGAACTCAGCGCCCGGATCACGCGCGAGAACGGCGTCGATACCTTCGCCCAGGTCCGGGCCGACATGGAAGGGCCGGGCGGGCGCTTCACCTATCACGCGATGACCTCGATGCGGCTCCATCCCCGCCAGGAGGTGGTGTTCCAGGGCGAGGCCGGGCTCATCCGCCTGACGGCGCCGTTCAATGCCGGGCTCTTCGGCGAGGCGCAGCTCCACCTGTTCCGCGCCGGCCGGCCCGACCATGTCGAACGCTTCCCCGGCGCCCGGCAGTACCGCAACCAGGCCGAGGCCTTCTGCCGCACGATCCGCGACGGCGCGCCCTATCCCTGGAGCCTCGAGGACGCGAAGGGAACGCAGGCGATGATCGACCGGGTTTTCGCCGCGGCCGGATGAACCGCGCCGATCGGCCGATGTCGTGCTAGGATGGGGCCGGCGGCCCCTTTTCGGAGGGACCTCAACTCACGGGAGGACAGCCAATGAAACCAATACGCACACTCGTCCTCGTCGCCGACGACGCTACGGCGCGCTTCCTGATCAACGAGGGCATCGGCAAGGGGCTGAAGGAGATCGCCGGGCTTTCGGCGCGCCAGTTCGCCGATGCGCAGATCGCCTATGACGATCGGCCGGGGCGGCAGACCGGGGGCGCGGACGGCACCGCCAGGCACGGATTCGACCCGCATGAGAATGCCGACGAGATGGGACGGGCGCGTTTCGTCGGTTACGTGGCCGAAGAGCTCAGCCGCGAATGGAAGCGGCACTCGCCCGACCGGCTGATCGTGGCGGCGCCGCCGAAGACGCTCGGCGCGCTGCGGGCGAAGCTGAACGGCGCCCCGGCGGCGGCCCTGCACGGCGATCTCGCCAAGGACCTCGTCCGTGTGTCGGTGCAGGACCTGCCCAAGCATTTCGCCGACATCCTGCCGATGTGAGCGGCCAGGGCGCGTTCAGCGCTCCGGCAGCGCCGCGTCGAGAAAGCGCAGCATGTTGCCGCCCATGACCTTGGCGATCACTTCCTCGCCGAGGCCGCGGTCGATCAGGGCCTGGGTGAGGGCGGCGAGTTCGGAGGCGTCGAAAGTGGTCGCCACCGCGCCGTCGAAATCCGAGCCGAGCGCCACGTGATCCGCGCCCACGACCGCGATCGCGGCCGCGATGGCGCCGGCGATGCCCGCCGGCGTCGCATCGCAGGTGACCTCCTCCCAGAAGCCGATGCCGATCAGCCCGCCTTCCGCGGCGACCGCGCGC
>JBFKMA010000218.1:0-4378 GCA_041630175.1 Albidovulum sp. | reverse complement strand
TGGCAGCCGCTGCCGCTCAAGGCCCCGGCCAAGGCCGATTTCGTGAACGCGATCAGGGATTTCTACCTGACCAACCCGATCGCGCGGGCGTCGGGCCTCATGGCGGAGATGTCGGCCATGGCCAAGGCGCGCTCCGAAAAAGCGATGGCGGCGGAGTAGAAGGTGCAGGCTCGTCTCGCGATACCGGCGCTCACGCTCGCCCTTTCGGGCGGGCTGGCGGCCTGCGCGGAAAGCGCGGCCGCGACGCGCGCGCCGGTCTATCGCGGGGCGGAGCCCTACGCGCTCGGCGGCGATCTCCACGCGTTTCGCGCCACGATCGAGAATGCGCCCGACGCGGCGCATGTGGAGGACTACGCCACCTGTGTCGCGGCGGGCTATGCCGTGGAAAATGGGCAGGGATTCGCGCGCAAGGTGCGGGTTTATGTGAAGGAAGAGGGTGGCGTTTGGAGCGCGGATGC
Source organism: Albidovulum sp. (assembly GCA_041630175.1). Lineage (GTDB taxonomy): Bacteria > Pseudomonadota > Alphaproteobacteria > Rhodobacterales > Rhodobacteraceae > Albidovulum. Next base: position 3,920 of record JBFKMA010000218.1, on the reverse strand, counting down.
TGTTTACAGCATCACGCCGACACTGCCCGGCGGAGTGATGACGATCGACGTGGGCAGCGCGGTGGCCGACTGCGCCCGGCGCGGCATACCAACGGTCTGAGGAAGGACGTCTGAGGGAACAAGAATGGCAGAGTTTCTGGCAACACCACTGGGCACGTTCTTCCTGATACTCGTGCAAGGGCTCGGCATCATCGCGTTCGTGATGCTCTCGCTTCTCTTCCTCGTCTATGGCGACCGGAAGATCTGGGCGGCGGTGCAGATGCGGAAAGGGCCGAACATCGTCGGCGCCTTCGGGCTGCTGCAATCGGTCGCCGACGCGCTGAAGTACGTGGTCAAGGAGATCGTCGTCCCGGCCGGGTCCGACAAGTTCGTCTTCTTCCTGGCACCCATGCTCTCCTTCGTGCTCGCGATCCTCGCCTGGTCGGTGATTCCGTTCCATCCGGGCTGGGTCATGGCCGACATCAACGTCGCCATCCTCTTCGTCTTCGCGGTCTCCTCCTTGGAGGTCTACGGCGTGATCATGGGCGGCTGGGCGTCGAACTCGAAATACCCGTTCCTCGGCAGCTTGCGTTCGGCGGCGCAGATGATCTCCTACGAGGTCTCGCTGGGCCTGATCATCATCGGGGTGATCATCTCGACCGGAAGCATGAACTTCTCGGCGATCGTCGCGGCGCAGGACGGCAGCTTCGGCCTGTTCAACTGGTACTGGCTGCCGCATCTGCCGATGGTGGCGCTGTTCTTCATCTCGGCGCTCGCGGAGACCAACCGCCCGCCCTTCGATCTGCCGGAAGCGGAATCGGAGCTCGTCGCGGGCTTCATGGTCGAATATTCCTCGACGCCCTACCTGCTGTTCATGGCCGGCGAATACATCGCGATCTTCCTGATGTGCGCGCTGATGTCGCTCTTGTTCTTCGGCGGCTGGCTCTCGCCCGTTCCCGGTCTGCCGGACGGCTGGTGGTGGATGGTCGGCAAGATGTGGGTGTTCTTCTTCCTGTTCGCGATGGTGAAGGCGATCGTCCCGCGCTACCGCTACGACCAGCTCATGCGGATCGGCTGGAAGGTGTTCCTGCCGCTGTCGATCGGCTGGGTGGTGATCGTCTCGTTCCTCGCGAAATTCGAAGTGCTCGGCAGCTTCTGGGCGCGCTGGGCGATTGGGGGCTGATATGGCGAACATCGACTACACCCGCGCCGCGAAATACTTCCTGCTCGTCGACTTCATCAAGGGCTTCGGGCTCGGGCTGAAATACTTCTTCGCGCCGAAGGCGACGCTGAACTACCCGCACGAGAAGGGGCCGCTGTCGCCCCGCTTCCGCGGCGAACATGCGCTGCGCCGCTATCCGAACGGCGAGGAACGCTGCATCGCCTGCAAGCTCTGCGAGGCGATCTGCCCGGCGCAGGCGATCACCATCGACGCCGAACCCCGCGAGGACGGCTCGCGCCGCACCACGCGCTATGACATCGACATGACGAAATGCATCTATTGCGGCTTCTGCCAGGAGGCCTGCCCGGTCGATGCCATCGTCGAGGGGCCGAACTTCGAATTCGCGACCGAGACGCGCGAGGAGCTGTTCTACGACAAGCAGAAGCTGCTGGAGAACGGCGAGCGCTGGGAAGCCGAGATCGCCCGCAACCTCGAACTGGATGCACCCTACAGATGACCGAGGAACTCAAGAAACTCTTCCAGCAGATGATGAGCCAAGGCCAGGACATGGCCCGCGCCTTCAATCCTGCGCTGGAGAATTTCAAGGGCGTCGATTTCGACAAGCTGTGGCCCACCATGTCGAAGGACATGATGGAGATTTGGTTCGGCAAGACCTTCAACCGCGAGGGTCTCGACGCGCGGACCCGGCTTCTGGTGACGGTCGCGGCGCTGACGGTCCTGGGCGCGCAGGCCGAGCCGCAGATGCGGCTGACGATCCGGCACGCGCTCGAAGCGGGTGCCACGAAACGGGAGATCGCGGAAGTGATCTACCAGATGAGCATGTTCGGCGGGGTGCCCGCCATGACCAAGGCGCTCGAAATCGCGCAGAAGGTCTTTGACGAGATGGGAGATGACGCATGAGTGTCATGGTGCTGGCCTTCTACCTCTTCGCCGTCACGGCGGTGGCGGCGGGGCTCATGGTCGTGGTGAGCCGCAACCCGGTCCATTCGGTGCTGTGGCTGATCCTCGCCTTCCTGTCCTCGGCCGGGCTCTTCGTTCTCCTGGGCGCCGAGTTCGTGGCGATGCTGCTGATCATCGTCTATGTCGGCGCGGTGGCGGTGCTGTTCCTCTTCGTCGTGATGATGCTCGACGTCGATTTCGCCGAGCTGAAGGGTGAGATGGCGCGCTACATGCCGCTTGGCCTCCTTATCGGCGTGGTGATCCTGATGCAGCTCGGCATCGCCTTCGGCGCCTGGGAATCGGCCGAGACCGCCGAGGCCATGCGCGGCGCGGTCGCGCCCGAGGGCGTGCAGAACACCGCTGCGCTCGGCCTTCTCCTCTATGACAAGTACATCCTGCTGTTCCAGCTCGCGGGCGTCATCCTCCTGGTCGCGATGATCGGGGCGATCGTGCTGACCCTGCGCCACCGCAAGGACGTCAAGCGCCAGAACGTGCTCGCGCAGATGTGGCGCGATCCCGCGAAGGCGATGGAGCTCAAGGACGTGAAGCCGGGGCAGGGGCTTTGAGAATGGACCGCGCCGCCGGAGCGGCGCGCGTGACGAAGGAAATCGGGCCGGGCCCGGAGGGACGAGAATGATCGGACTGACACATTACCTTGGCGTTGCCGCCGCACTCTTCGTGATCGGCATCTTCGGCATCTTCCTCAACCGGAAGAACGTCATCGTCATCCTGATGTCGATCGAACTGATGCTTCTGGCGGTCAACATCAACCTCGTCGCCTTCTCGGCGCATCTCGGCGACCTCGTGGGCCAGGTCTTCGCGATGTTCGTCCTGACCGTCGCCGCCGCCGAGGCCGCGATCGGGCTCGCGATCCTCGTCTGCTTCCACCGGAACCGCGGCACCATCGACGTCGAAGACGTCAACGTGATGAAAGGGTAAGGGCTCATGGAAACGATCATCCTCCTTGCCCCGCTCGTGGGTGCGATCATCGCCGGCTTCGGCTGGCGCCTGATCGGCGATGTCGGCGCGATGGCGGTGACGACGGGCATCCTGTTTCTCACCTGCCTCCTGAGCTGGATCATCTTCCTCGGCTTCGACGGCACGACCCAGCAGATCCATGTGATGAACTTCATCCAGTCGGGCTCGCTCGACACGAGCTGGTCGATCCGCCTCGACCGGCTCACGGCGATCATGCTCGTCGTGGTGACCACGGTCTCGGCGCTCGTCCATCTCTATTCCTGGGGCTACATGGACCACGACGAGAACTGGCGCGAGGGCGAGAGCTACAAGCCGCGCTTCTTCGCCTATCTCTCGTTCTTCACCTTCTCGATGCTGGCGCTGGTGACCTCGGACAACCTGGTGCAGATGTTCTTCGGCTGGGAGGGCGTCGGCGTCGCCTCCTACCTCCTGATCGGCTTCTACTACCGCAAGGCCTCGGCGAACGCCGCGGCGATCAAGGCCTTCATCGTCAACCGGATCGGTGACTTCGGCTTCGCGCTCGGGATCTTCGGGCTCTTCTACCTCGTCGACTCGATCAGCATGGATGAGGTCTTCGCCGCCGCCCCGGTGCTCGCGGAGACGCAGCTCACCTTCCTCTGGACCGACTGGAACGCGGCGAACCTCCTCGCCTTCCTCCTCTTCGTCGGCGCGATGGGCAAATCGGCGCAGCTCTTCCTGCACACCTGGCTGCCCGACGCGATGGAAGGCCCGACGCCCGTGTCCGCGATGATCCACGCGGCGACGATGGTCGCGGCGGGCGTCTTCCTGCTCGGGCGGACCTACCCGATGCTCTCGCCGGAGGTCCTGGCCGTCGTGACCT
>JBFKMA010000217.1:0-4391 GCA_041630175.1 Albidovulum sp. | reverse complement strand
GGGTTCGCCGCCGCCGACTCGGCCACGGCCTGGCGATAGCCGAGGTCCGCCGCCGCGGCCGGCACACCGAGGAGCGCACAGGCAAGCAGGACAGTGCCGGCAAGAAGCCGGACCAGACAGAACATTCCCGCACGCGGCGCCGTAACCATTCGCATGACCCCTGAAGACCGTTACCATTCGGGTTTGTCCAACTTCCGGAAAATGGGCGCTCAAGTCCATTCACGAAACGGATAGTGTGACGCCGACGCGCCGCAACTTGTCACATTTTCGCAACTACAGAGCGAATTACCGGGCGCTGCCGCCGCGAAAGCCGGGGCTCAGCGAATTCTTGCCGATCGGCCCCGGATTTCCATCCTGTGCCCAATTGCCCGGTTGGCGAGTGAATCGTCCTGTGCCATAACATTCGCGCACTTGGGGATAACGTGACACAACAAGCCGCTGAAAAGGCGGTGACAAGTACGGGACAGGCTCGATCGTCATGACGGATCACTCACCTTTGCGCTTCACCCGGCGTGGGCTTCTTTCTGCCTTCGCCGCAACCGCAGTCGCCGCAGCACCCACCTGCTCAAACGCTTTCGGTTTCCTGCGCGGCGCCGGCGACATCCGCCGCATCCGCATGTATTCGGGCCGGACCGGCGAAACCATCGACACGATCTATTGGATCGAGGGTGAATACATTCCCGAGGCGCTGAACGAGATTACCTATTTCATGCGCGACTGGCGCTCGGACGATACCAAGGACATCGATCCGCGCACCATCGACATCGCCGCCGCCGCTCACAGACTGCTCGACGTCAACGAACCCTACATGCTGCTCTCGGGATACCGCACCGCCAAGACGAACGCGCTGCTGCGTTCGTCCTCGCGCGGGGTTGCGCGCAACTCGCTGCACATGAAGGCGCAGGCCGCCGATCTGCGGCTCCGGTCGCGTTCGGTCAGCCAGATGTACCGCGCCGCCGCAGCCTGCGAGGCCGGTGGCGTCGGCAAGTATTCCCGTTCGGACTTCGTGCATATGGATTGCGGTCCGATCCGGACCTGGGGAAGCTGACCCGGCCGGAAAGCGGGAACATCCCAAGGCGCCGGCAAACCGGCGCCATTTTTTTGCCCGGACGCCATTGAAGGCGGGGGCCTTCCGGCGGGCCTGCCTGGCAATTCCGCAACGCGGTCCCGCCGCGCCGCGCTCCGCGACGAGGCGCCGGATCGTCCTGAAAACGCGCTGCCTGGCGCGCCCGATTCCCGCCGCTGGAAAGAAAAGCAAAAAGCCGATATAGTCTTGATAGTCCTACATACTTGCTACCTGTCTCTTGATCGGGACGCGCCGGACGCGCGGGAGGTGCATAGTCATGGTGGTTGCAGCGGTTCTGGTCCTCCTGGTCGTCGGCTCGGTGGTCTTTCATCTTGTAAGTCCCTGGTGGTGGACGCCGATCGCGTCGAACTGGGGCTATATCGACACTACACTGGTGATAACGTTCTGGATCACCGGCGTGGTGTTCGCCGCGGTCGTGCTGTTCATGGCCTACTGTGTCCTGCGATTCCGGCACCAGCCGGGCCGCAAGGCCGACTATGAGCCCGAAAACAAACGGCTCGAGATCTGGCTGACCGTGGCAACCTCGCTCGGCGTCATCGCCATGCTGGCGCCCGGGCTCGTGGTCTGGAAGCAGTTCGTGACCGTGCCCGACGACGCCACCGAGGTCGAGGTCGTCGCGCAGCAATGGTACTGGAGCTACCGGCTGCCGGGCGAGGACGGCAAGCTCGGCACGTCGGGGGTGGAGTGGATCAATTCGGACAACCCGCTCGGCGTCAATCCGCATGACCGCTTCGGCGCCGACGACGTGATCATCGAAAGCGGCGACCTGCATGTGCCGATCGACAAGCCGGTGAAAGTCGTGCTGCGCTCCGTCGACGTGCTGCACGATTTCTACGTGCCGGAATTCCGCGCCAAGATGGATATGGTGCCGGGCATGGTCACCTATTTCTGGTTCACGCCGATCCGCACGGGCGAGTTCGAGGTGCTCTGCGCCGAACTCTGCGGCACCGGCCACGCCTTCATGCGCGGCTATGTACAGGTGCAGGAACAGGCCGATTACGACGCCTGGCTCCAGGACCAGGCGACCTTTGCCAGCCTGCAGCGGGCAAGGCCCGTCAGGCTGGCCACTCAGCCTTGAGGAGACGACATCGCACGGCGCATCGCGACTGGTGAAAGGAGGCGAAATCATGGTGAATGTCAGCGACAGGCCGGATGCCGGGATTCCCCCCGCCGAGGTTCCTGACCTTCCCCTGCCGCATCCCCATACCTGGTGGGGAAAGTACGTCTTCTCGCAGGACGCCAAATACATCGCCATCCAGTATTCGGGCACCGCCATCGCGATCGGGATGGTCGCACTGGTGCTCAGTTGGCTGATGCGGCTGCAGCTCGGCTTTCCCGGCATCTTCGACTTCATCACGCCCGAGGCCTATTACCAGTTCATCACCATGCACGGCATGATCATGGTGATCTATCTGCTCACCGCGATCTTCCTCGGCGGGTTCGGCAACTACCTGATCCCCCTGATGGTCGGCGCGCGGGACATGGTGTTTCCCTTCGTCAACATGCTCAGCTACTGGGTCTATCTCCTGGCCGTGCTGGTCCTGGTGGCGAGCTTCTTCGCCCCCGGCGGCCCCACTGGCGCGGGCTGGACGCTCTATCCGCCCCAGGCGATCCTCTCAGGCACGCCGGGCGGCCAGCAGGCGGGCATCATCCTGATGCTCCTGTCGCTCATCCTCTTCATCATCGGCTTCACGATGGGCGGGTTGAACTATGTCGTGACCGTCCTTCAGGCCCGCACCCGGGGCATGACGCTGATGCGGATGCCGCTCACGGTCTGGGGCATCTTCACCGCGACGGTCATGGCGCTTCTGGCCTTCCCGGCGCTGTTCGTGGCCTGCGTGATGATGCTCTTCGACCGGCTCCTCGGCACCTCGTTCTTCATGCCGGCGCTCGTCGAGATGGGCGAGACGCTCAGCTATGGCGGCGGCAGCCCGATCATGTTCCAGCACCTCTTCTGGTTCTTCGGCCATCCCGAGGTCTACATCGTCGCGCTGCCCGCCTTCGGCATCGTGTCGGACCTGATCAGCGTCCATGCCCGCAAGAACATCTTCGGCTACCGGATGATGGTCTGGGCGATCGTGATCATCGGCGCGCTGTCGTTCATCGTCTGGGCGCACCACATGTATGTCTCGGGCATGCACCCCTATTTCGGCTTCTTCTTCGCCACGACCACGCTGATCATCGCGGTGCCGACAGCGATCAAGGTCTACAACTGGGTGCTGACGCTGTGGAAGGGCGACATCCACCTGACGTTGCCGATGCTGTTCGCGATCGCCTTCATCGTGACCTTCGTCAATGGTGGGCTTACCGGCCTGTTCCTCGGCAACGTCGTCGTCGACGTACCCTTGTCGGACACAATGTTCGTCGTGGCGCATTTCCACATGGTCATGGGCGTGGCGCCGATTCTGGTGATCTTCGGGGCGATCTATCACTGGTATCCCAAGATGACCGGCCGGATGCTGAACGAGTGGATGGGCCAGATCCATTTCTGGGTCACCTTCGTCGGCGCCTACCTGATCTTCTTCCCGATGCATTATGTCGGCCTCGTCGGCGTGCCGCGCCGCTACCCCGAGATCGACGCCTCCTTCATCACCACGCCGGTGGGGGGGCTCAACGCCTTCATCAGCGTCGCAGCGCTGATCGTCGGTGCGGCGCAGATCCTGTTCCTTTTCAACCTCTTCTGGAGCCTGCGCCACGGACGCGATGCGGGCCCCAACCCGTGGCGCGCGACCTCGCTCGAATGGCAAACGCCCGACACGCCGCCGAAACACGGCAACTGGGGCAAGGAACTGCCGGTCGTCTACCGCTGGGCCTATGACTACTCGGTCCCCGGCGCGCCGACGGACTTCATCGCCCAGGACGATCCCGGCCCGAGGATCGAGCGGGACGGGCCGCCATGACCATCGTCCTTGTCTTCTTGCTGTCGGTCGCGGCGATCGCCGGCTGGTGGCTGTCCCGGCAGCGGCTGACCTCGAGGCCCTGGCTCGAAACCGGGCCGATGGAGGCGACGGGACCCGGCGAGATCCCGGCCGCCAAGATCGGGCTCGGCGTATTCCTGGCCGTGGTCGGCGGACTTTTCGCGCTGTTCGGCAGCGCGCTCACGATGCGGATGGACTATGCCGACTGGTTCCAGCTGCAACTGCCGTCGCTGGTCTGGTTCAACACCGCGGTTCTGGTGCTCAGCAGCGTCTTCATGCAACTCGCGGTCAGCGCCGCGCGCCGGGGCGAGACGGCGCTGCTGTCCGCCAGCCTCGCCGCGGGCGGGCTCTCGGCCCTCGGGTTCCTCGGCGGCCAGCTCCTCGCC
>JBFKMA010000216.1:0-4408 GCA_041630175.1 Albidovulum sp. | reverse complement strand
CTGAAGTTCGAGGTCGAGCTGATCGCCCCGATCGCGATGGAAGAGAAGCTGCGCTTCGCCATCCGTGAAGGCGGCCGCACCGTCGGCGCCGGCGTCGTCTCGAAAATCATCAAGTAAGAACTCCGGCGCAGTGCCGGAACGTGAAGGCGGCCCTCCGGGGCCGCCTTTTCGTATTCCGGGCCGCGCCGTCGAAGGAAACGGGGGCGACCAAGCCGGCCGCCCCACGATCATCAAGCCATCACTGCCGGCCGCCGGCGCGGATCACCACGACGACGGCCGGCAAGGGACGCTGACGTCACTCGTTGATGATCTCCAGCACCTTGATGCGCGCGGGGTCGCCCCTTTCCGCGCTGTCCGCGATCTGGATGATCCGGCGCGCCTGGTCGAGCGTCAGGTTGTTGACCTCTTCCGAGGGGATCCTCAGATCGATGAGAAGCCGCGTCACCGTGTCGATGACCATCGTCATCTCGGCTTCGGCGGCGAAGGCCGCGCTGAACGACGATACCGAGAGTATGGCGGCGGTCGCGAAGGCAGTAATGATACGCTTCATGGTGTAGTCCTTTCTCCGTATTCCATCTGACTTGCAGCATCCTGCCGGCAGATGTCGGTGCCGACTGATCCCCGGTTTAGCGCCGCTACGCGTGCGGGGGAAAACACGATCCGGCTCACGAAACCTCACGACGTTTGGACTTGACACCGCGCCTGCTCATCTCGGTTACGGAGACGTGCACCCGTGTGAGCGGGGCGTGAGCGTGACGGGGCGTGGAGTCGGGGAAAATCCACGAAAACCGAATCGGGCCGGCGGCGCGGGCGGGGCAGGTCACTGAAATATTTCAGTCGTTTCCGGGAGAGCCTTCGCGCGATTGCAGAATCGCACGATCGCGTGAGGACACGCTCCGTTGAGCATTTCCTGCGCCGCGGCTCGCGCCGGCGTGAGAATGGCTCACGAATCCGTGATGCTGCTGCGCAATGTCGGTTTCTGAACGGAGGGTCACGAATCACCGATCCCGAGGCGGGTCGTGGCCGGCAGGGGCATGGGGGCGGCCCATGCCGGTCGGGCGAGTGACAGCGCCGACGCCGACTGTCCCGCGGCGGTCGGCCTTTCCGTTGCGCCGGGGCGCCCGCGCGCGCTTTTCATTCTTGCAAAGCGCCGGGCCCGGGCGTAAGAACCCGCTCGGCCTTAGGGGTATAGCTCAGTTGGTAGAGCATCGGTCTCCAAAACCGAGGGTCGGGGGTTCGAGTCCCTCTGCCCCTGCCAGGCCTTCCTTGAACCGGAACACCTGCGTCGCGCGCCGCGGCCCGCTTCAGTCGATGCGCTCGATGAGCTTCAGGACCTCGGGTCCCAAAGCCGCGACGACGAGCGCGACGCCCTGCGCGTTCGGGTGCAGGCCGTCGGGCTGGAAATAGTCGGCCACCGCCCGGGCACGGTCGGGAAGCGCGAGGATCGGCGCGAGGAACGGCTCGGCCAGAAGCGCGCCATGCGCCGCCGCCAGTTCCGGATAGATCGCGTCGAACTCCGCCTTGTAGTCGGGGCCGTAATTGCCCGGCGCGGTCATCGGCACCAGCAGGACCGGGATACCCCGCGCCTCGGTGCGCTCGAGGATCGCTTCGAGATTGGCGCGCGCCGCCTCCGGCGGCAGGCCGCGCAGGAGGTCGTTGCCACCGAGCGTCACGATCATCGCCTCGACCTCACCCGCGAGCGTCCAGTCGATCCGCGCGAGCCCGCCCGCCGTCGTCTCTCCCGAGACGCCGGCATTGACGATTCGCGCCGCCACCCCCCGCTCCGCGAGCCAGTCCTGGAGCTGCGGCACGAAGCCCTCGTCGGGGCCGAGCCCGTAGCCCGCCGTCAGGCTGTCGCCGAAGGCGACGATCGTCGCGGGATCGGCCGCCGCAGGCTGGGCGGCGAGGAGCGACAGGCCGAGACCCGCGGCCAGCACGCGCTTGCCATGGCGCGCCATGCCCCCATATGCGATAGAACGGCAGAACCGGCGGAAACAGGCGATGAGCGAAACGATCCTGACCCTCGACGAGGCCCGGCTGGTGCTGGCGGCCAATGCCGGCCCGCTGGAGATCCTCAGGGGCATCACGCTTTCGGTCGCGAAGGGCGAAAGTCTCGGGCTCGTCGGGCCGTCGGGGTCGGGCAAGTCCTCGCTCCTCATGCTCATGGGCGGGCTCGAGCGCGCCACGTCGGGCCGGATCGTGGCGCTCGGCCACGATCTGACGGCGATGGACGAGGACGCTCTGGCCCGCTTCCGCAGGGGCAATATGGGCATCGTCTTCCAGTCCTTCCACCTGATTCCGACGATGACAGCGCTCGAGAATGTCGCGATCCCGCTGGAACTTGCGGGTGCCGCCGACGCCTTCGACCGCGCCGAGGCGGAGCTCAGGGCGATGGGGCTCGGCGCGCGGATGGATCACTATCCCGCGCAGCTGTCGGGCGGCGAGCAGCAGCGCGTGGCGCTGGCGCGGGCGGCGGCGCCGCGGCCGGCGATCTTCCTCGCCGACGAGCCGACCGGCAATCTCGACGGCGCCACCGGCGAGGCAATCATGGACCTCCTATTCGGGCTTCGCGACCGGCACGGCGCGACGCTGGTGCTCGTGACCCATGCGCCGGAGCTTGCGGCGCGCTGCGACCGCGTGGTGCGGCTCATGGACGGCCGCATCGCCGGCGAGGATCGCGCCGCGGCCGCGCGGGTCGCGGAATGAGGCTGCCGCTCGCCGCCCGCATCGCCCGGCGCGAAATGCGGGGCGGGCTCGGCGGGTTCGTCGTCTTTCTCCTCTGCCTGATGCTCGGCGTCGCGGCGATCGCCGCCGTGGGCACGGTGCGCGCGGCCATCGAGGCGGCGATCCGCGACCAGGGCGCGGTGCTGCTCGGCGGCGATGCCGAGATGTCCTTCACCTATCGCCACGCGAGCGCCGAGGAGCGTGCCTTCATGGATGCCCGCGCGCTCGGGGTCTCGGAGGTCGTCGATTTCCGCTCGATGGCGGTGACGGGCGAAGGTGTGGCGGCCGAGCGGGCGCTCACCCAAGTCAAGGCCGTGGATGCGGTCTATCCGCTGACCGGCGCGCTGATCCTCGAGCCGGCCATGACGCCGGCCGAGGCCCTCGCGGCGAAAGACGGCGTGCCGGGGGCGATGCTCGACCCGGTGCTGGCCGACCGGCTGGGGCTCGCCGTCGGCGACCGGTTCCGGCTCGGGCTCAAGGAGTTCTGCCTGACTGCGCGGATCCTGCGTGAGCCGGACGGCCCGGCCTCGGGCTTCAGCTTCGGGCCAAGGACGATCGTGCGGGCGGCGGATCTGGAAGGATCGGGGCTTCTGACGCCCGGTAGCATCTTCGACACGCATTACCGGCTTCGCTTGCCCGCGGGGACGGATCTCCAAGCGCTGAAACGCGAGGCCATGGCGGCGTTCCGCGATAGCGGACTCAGATGGCGCGACGCGCGGCGCGGTGCGCCGGGGATGCAGCGCTTCGTCGAGCGGATGGGGTCGTTCCTGGTGCTGGTGGGGCTTGCCGGCCTTGCCGTCGGCGGCGTGGGTATCGGCGCGGCGGTGACCTCCTATCTCGACGCGCGGGTGGAGACGATGGCGGCGCTGAAGGCGATGGGGGCGGAAAGCGGGACGATCTTTGCGGTCTACCTGATCCAGGTCGGGGTGCTGGCGCTGGTGGGGATTGCGGCGGGGCTGGTGCTCGGCGCCGGGCTGCCGGTTCTGGCCGAGCCGTTGATCGTGGCGCGGCTGCCGATCCCGGTCGATGTGACGGTGGCGGCGGGGCCCCTGGCCGAGGCCGCGCTTTACGGGTCGCTGGCGGCGGCGCTCTTTGCGCTCTGGCCGCTGGCGCGGACGCGCGAGGTGAAGGCCGCGGCGCTCTTTCGCGACCTCGGGGCCGAGCGGCGGGCCTGGCCGGGCTGGCGGCTCGGGGTGGTTCTGGCGGCGCTGGCTCTGGGGCTCGCCGTGGCGGCGACGCTGATGTCGGGCGTGACATGGCTGGCGCTCTGGACGCTCGGCGGCATCGCCGCGGCGCTTCTGGTGCTGGTGCTCGCGGCCCTGGGGCTGAGCCGGATCGCCCGCAGGCTCGGGCGCCGGGCGCGGGGCCGGCCGGCGCTGAGGCTCGCGCTGTCGGCGATCGGCGGCCCGCGCGAGGAGGCGCGGGCGGTGGTGCTGTCGCTCGGCCTCGGGCTTTCGGTGCTGGCGGCGGTGGGGCAGATCGACGCCAATCTGCGCGGTGCCATCGACCGCGACCTGCCGGAGGTGGCGCCGTCCTATTTCTTCGTCGATATCCAGCCCGACCAGATCGAGGGCTTCCGGGCGCGGCTCGCGGGCGATCCGGCGGTCACCAAGGTCGAGAGCGCGCCGATGCTGCGCGGCGTGCTGACGAAGATCAATGGCCGGGACGCGCGCGACGTGGCGGG
>JBFKMA010000215.1:0-4425 GCA_041630175.1 Albidovulum sp. | reverse complement strand
GAAAGCGACTTCAAGGATCTCGCCGACGCCGGCGTCAAGCTTCTGGGCGAGGTCGGGCTCGGTTCCGTCAAGGCCGGCGAAACTGCGGGCCAGATGGTCAGATGGGCGCGCAAATACGGCATCCAGTCCACGATCCATACCGGCGGCCCGTCGATCCCCGGCTCCGGACTCATCGACAAGGACGTGGTGCTGGAGGCCGATGCCGACATCATCGGCCATATCAATGGCGGCCACACCGCGCTCCCCGATGACCAGATCACCTGCCTGTGCGAAAGCTGCCTGCGCGGCATCGAGATCGTCCACAACGGCAACGAACGTGCCGGGCTCCTGGCGATGCGTACCGCCTTCGAGCTCGGCCAGCCCGACCGCGTGATCCTCGGCACCGACGCGCCGGCCGGCTCGGGCGTCCAGCCTCTCGGCATCCTGAGGATGATCGCGATGCTCTCCTCGCTCGGCGACGTGCCGCCCGAGATCGCCTTCTGCTTCGCCACCGGCAACACCGCGCGGATGCGCGACCTCGACTGCGGCATCGTCGAGGTCGGCAAGGCCGCCGATTTCGTGCTCATGGACATGGCCCAGCACGCGCCCGGCGGCTCGCTGCTCGGCTCGGTGCATCAGGGCAACCTGCCCGGCGTCGGCATGACGATCATCGACGGCATCGTGCGCACCACGCGCAGCCGCAACACGCCGCCCGCGACGCGGCTGCCGGAAATCGTGTCGGGCTGACCGCAGGCATCCCGGTTCTTCTGTTCAAAAATGCCTCCGCCGGAGGCAATCCAAGCGTCGGCCGCGCAAGCGGCCGGCGCGAGACAAGGGAATGCGCCTGAAAGGCGCTCAATTCGGAAGCCGGCTCAGGGCTTTCCCCGCCCCGGAACCGCGCGCGTCGTCCTGACCCGCCGTTCGATGTCGCGCTCGATCTCCTCGACCCGGCGCACCTGCCCCATATGCCCACCGAGCGCCTCGTAGTCGGCAAGCCTGAGCTTGAACTCGATCGGCGCGACCAAGGCCGGCGTCGGCACGTAGCCGAAGGCGTTCGACGGCATCTCGGTCACGTCCGACATGAAGGTGATGCCGCCGCCCGGCCAGACATAGGCCGGCGCGCCGCCGCAGGTGACCTCGGTCACCGCCTCGCGCACCGAGCGCGTCAGCCGCACCGGGTTCTCCGTCACCCCGGCCCGCAGGCTGCCGCCCGCGCCGCCCATGAACAGGACCGAGGTCACCGAGGGTTCGCAATTCTCGGCGATCCGCTCGACCGAGCTTCGCAGGCTCTCCGGCAGTTCCGCCGGCACCGGCTTCAGCGCGTCGTCAAGCACGTAGTAGCCCCACTGCTCGCCGGTGGTCGACACCATCAGGAGCGTAAGCCCCGGCCGCGCCGGGTCGCGCCACGGCCCGAGGATCGTCAGCGGGTCCTCGATATTGGTGCCACCCCAGCCTGTGCCGGGCTCGGCGACGCGGAAATAGCGCCCCGGCGTCGACTTGTGGCCGAGGATCTTGATGCCGGTCGGCTCCACCCCGAGGAGCTTGCCCGCCTGATGCTCGGAGAGCACCCCGGTGATGTGATCGTCGACCACCACGACCTCGTCCACAAGCCCGTGCCACTGCTTCGCGAACATCCCGATCGTGGCCGAGCCGCAGCCGACGCGCATCAGGTGCTCCTCGACGCCATTGACGACGGGGGGCTTGCCGGCCTGCAGCACGACCTCCGCCCCGCCGTCGATCGTCACCGTCACCGCCTCGCAGTTGCAAAGCCTCAGCAGCGCGTCGCAGGTGACGCGGCCCTCCTTCTTGCCGCCGCCGGTGAGGTGATGGACGCCGCCCAGGGACAGCATCTGCGAGCCGTATTCAGCGGTCATCACATGACCGATCGGCTCGCCGTCGACGCGCACCGAAGCCGCCTCGGGGCCGAGATAGCGGTCGGTGTCGATCTTCACCTTGGCGCCGCAATAGGAAAAGATCCCCTCGGTCACGACCGTGACCATGTCGACGCCGTCATGCTCCTGCGCGACGATGAAGGGCGCGGGCTTGTAGTCGGGATAAGTCGTGCCCGCCCCGATCGCGGTGATGATCGGACGGTCGGTCCTGAGGATGTCGCCGTCCCATTCGCCGGCCTCCAGTTCGAGGAACGGCACCACCTGGCCGTCGCCCTCCTTCGCGGCCTGAAGCACCGTGAACGGGTCGAGCCGCACCAGTTCCCCGCCCTCGTTGGCATAGCGGTCGCAGGCCCCGGCGCGGCCCTCGGCGATGTAGCACATGACCGGGCAGGCATCGCAGCGGATCTTGCCCTCCATGCGGCTCTCGACGCGCTGGCGAACCATCAGGAGACCTCCTTCGCGGCGCGGATCGCCGCCAGAACCCGGGTAGGCGTCGCCGGCAGCCGGGTGATCCGCGCCCCCGTCGCGTGGCGGATCGCCGACAGGATCGCCGGCGCGGTCGGGATCAGCACATGCTCGCCGAGCCCCTTGGCGCCGTAGGGCCCGTGCGGGTCCGCGACCTCGACGATATGCGAGGTGATCGGCGGCACGTCGCCGATCGTCGGGATCAGGTAGTCGTGCAGGTTGTCGGTCCGGCCCGGAATGTATTCCTCCATCAGCGCCAGCCCGATCCCCTGCGCGACGCCGCCGTGGATCTGGCCCTCCACGAGAACCGGGTTGATCGCGCGGCCGACGTCATGCGCGGCATGGACATGATCGAGCGTCACGGTGCCGAGCTCGGTATCCACCGTCAGCTCCACCATCTGCGCCGCATAGCCGTAGACCGCGTAGGGCACGCCCTGGCCGTTCTCGTCGAGCGGCGCGGTCGGCGGATCGTAGGTCTCCACCGCTTCCAGCGCGTAGCCATCGACCTCCGGCAGGGCCGCGCGGTGCACGACCCCGTCCGGCGCCGTCACCGTCACCGCGCCGTTCTCGAAGGCGATCGCCCCCTCGGCGCAGTTGGTGTGCCGCAGCACCTCGGCCCGGAGCGCCAGCCCGGTCAGCCGCGCGGCGTTGCCCGACACATAGGTCTGGCGCGAGGCCGAGGTCTTGCCGGCATCCGGCGTCACGTCGGTATCGGGGCCGACGATCTCGACCTGCCGCACATCGACGCCGAGCGCCTCGGCGAAGATCTGCGCGATCACGGTATTCGCCCCCTGCCCGATATCCATCGCGCCCTGATGCAGCACGACCCGGCCCTCCGCCGTGATCCCCGCCCGGATCGTCGAGGGATTGGGCAGCGAAGTATTACCACAGCCATACCAGCCGCAGGCGATGCCGACGCCCTTGCGAAGAACGCCGTCCTTCTCATTGAAAGAGTTTGACTTTCTTACAGCCTCAACCCATGCGGGCCTGAGCGCATCGAGGCACGGCTTGATCCCGACCGCGCCGTCGAAGACCTGTCCCGTCGCGGTCGGCACGCCGTTGTCGAGCGCATTGAGATGCCGGAACTCCAGCCGGTCGATGCCGAGCCGCTTGGCTAGGTCGTCGAACAGGGCCTCCTGCGCGATTGCCGCCTGCGGCACGCCGAAGCCTCGGAACGCCCCGGCAGGAACAGAATTCGTGTTGACCGCCTCCGAGCGCGAGCGGATGTCGGAATGGGCGTAAGGGCCGCCGGCATGGACCGGCACCCGGTTCGCCACCGTCGGCCCCCAGGAAGCGTAGGCCCCGGTGTTGAACGTGCCGTCGAAGGTGAAGCCCGAGAGCTTCCCGTCCCGCGTCGCCCCGGCCCGGACCCACATCACCGCCGGATGCCGCTTCGTCGTCGAGGCCATTGATTCCGAACGCGTATAGGCGACCCGCACCGGCCGCTTCAGTTTCATCGCCGCCAGCGCCACATGCGGCTGGAACGAGATGTCGAGCTTCGACCCGAACCCGCCGCCCACCGCCGTCGGCACGACCCGCACCGCCTCCACCGGCAGGCCGAGGATCCCGGCCAGCGAGTCGCGGTTCATATGCGGCGCCTGGGTGCCGCCATGGACCTCGACGCGGCCCTCGCGCCAGTCCGCAAAGCCGGCCTCGGGCTCGATATAGGCATGTTCGATGAACCGCGTCTCGAAGACGCCTTCCGCCACCACGTCGGCGCGGGCGAGCGCCGCCTCCGCATCCCCCCGCTGCACCAGACCCCGGCACATCACGTTTTCGGCCCGGCCGGGATGCATCTCGGGTGCTGCCTTCGCCGCGTCGGGTTCGCGCGCGGGTTCGAGTCGCTGCCATGTAACCGGGAAGCCCGACAGGTCGAGCCCGGCGATCACCTCCGCTCGCCCGACCACCGCCGCAACCGCCTCGCCCCGGAACCGGGCAGCGGCCTCGGCATAGACCGGCTGGTCGATGAAGCCCGGGATGACGCCGAAGCGGTTCTCGCCCGGCACGTCCTTCGCGGTCAGGATCAGGTCGAGCCCCTTCGCCGCCCGCCAGCCTTCGAAGTCGCCGAAGGCGAAGCGGCAATGGTCCT
>JBFKMA010000214.1:0-4433 GCA_041630175.1 Albidovulum sp. | reverse complement strand
GTGTAGGCCACAAGCCGCATGGCTGCCTCAGTGCCGGAAATGCCGCTGGCCGGTGAAGACCATGGCGAGCCCGGCCGCGTCGGCCGCCGCAATCACCTCGTCGTCGCGCATCGAGCCGCCGGGCTGGATCACCGCCGTGGCGCCGGCCTCGGCCGCCGTCAGGAGCCCGTCGGGGAACGGGAAGAACGCATCCGAGGCGACGACGGAGCCCTTCACGGTGGGCTCGGCGAGGCCCAAAGCCTCGGCCATGTCGGCGGATTTGCGCGCCGCGATGCGGGTCGAATCGACCCGGCTCATCTGGCCCGCGCCGATGCCCACGGTCGCGCCGCCCTTGACGTAGACGATGGCGTTCGACTTGACGTGCTTGGCGACCTTCCAGGCGAAGAGGAGGTCGGCGAGCTCGACCGCGCTCGGCGCGCGCTTGGTCACGACCCTGAGGTCGGCCTCGGTGATCATGCCGTTGTCGCGGTCCTGCACGAGAAAGCCGCCCGCGACCTGGCGGAAGGCGAGGCCGGCGGATTTCGGGTCGGGCAGCGCCTCGGTCGTAAGGAGCCGGAGGTTCTTTTTCGCGGCGAAGACCGCCTTCGCCGCATCGTCGGCGCCCGGCGCGATGACGACCTCGGTGAAGATCTGGCAGATCTCCTCGGCGGTGGCCGCATCGAGCGGCCGGTTCAGCGCCACGATGCCGCCGAAGGCCGAGGTGCGGTCGCAGTCATAGGCGGCCCTGTAGGCGTCGAGTAGTGTGGCGCCGCGCGCCACGCCGCAGGGATTGGCGTGCTTGATGATCGCGCAGGCCGGACCGGCGGCGGGGTCGAACTCGGCGACGAGCTCGAAGGCCGCGTCGGTGTCGTTGATGTTGTTGTAGCTCAGTTCCTTGCCCTGATGCTGGATCGCGGTGGCGACGCCGGCGCGGTTCGAGCCGTCGGTGTAGAACGCCGCGCCCTGATGCGGGTTCTCGCCGTAGCGCAGGGTCTGGGCGAGCGTGCCGGCGAAGGCGCGGCGGCGCGGCGCGGCATCGCCGATCGCACTGGCGAGCCAGCTCGACACCGCCGCGTCATAGGCCGCGGTGCGCGCATAGGCCCGCTGGGCGAGCTTGCGGCGGAATTTCGGGCAGGTCTTGCCGCCATGCTGGTCCATATCGCCGAGAAGCTTGGCGTAATCCTGCGGATCGACGACCACCGCGACATGGGCATGGTTCTTGGCCGCCGCGCGGATCATCGCCGGGCCGCCGATATCGATGTTCTCGACGCAGGTGTCGTAGTCGGCGCCCTTCGCCACGGTGGCCTCGAACGGGTAGAGGTTGACGACGAGAAGGTCGATCGGCTCGATGCCGTGCGTCTCCATCGCGGCGACATGGCTCGGGTTGTCGCGCAAGGCCAGAAGCCCGCCATGGACCTTCGGGTGCAGGGTCTTGACCCGGCCGTCCATCATCTCCGGAAAGCCGGTCAGGTCGGCGACGTCGCGGACCGTCAGCCCCGCCTCGCGCAGCATCGCCGAGGTGCCGCCGGTGGACAAGAGCTCCACCCCCCGCTCGGCGAGGCCCCTGGCGAAATCGAGAAGCCCGGTCTTGTCGGAAACGGAGATCAGGGCGCGGCGGATCGGGGCCAGTTCGGCGGCATCGGCGGTCAAGGGCGGCATCCTCTACTTGGCAGTCACGTCTTCGTCGCGATGGGTGTCGCGGATCGCCTGTGGGGTATCCTGTGCCTTCGCCAAGGTCCAGCCCAACTGGCAGGCATAATCGAGAACATGCGCCGTGAGCGCGATCTGTCTGGTCGCCCGCGGCTTCAGCCGCCCGGATTCGAGATAGACCGAGGGTTCCAGCGTCAGCTCGGCCACCCCGTCGTGGCGGAAGATCCAGATCTCGCCGGATTTCAGCGCCATCGACACCGCGCTGCCGCCGAGGTCGAGCGTGGCGTCGACGTCGGGGTGAAGATGGAAGCGCAGGGTGAAGGGTACGCCCTGGTGGCGGCTGCGCTCCATCACCGCCTCGAAGCGGCGCCGGTCGGCCACGGTCATCGCGCCGAGCGTGTCCTCGCCCGAAAGCGCGCGGCCATCGACCGAGAGCGTGATCTGGCGGATATGGGTGAGCCCGTGGGTCGCCACGTAGCCGTTATGGCCCGCGATCAGCCGGTGGCCGCCGGGATCGTCCTCGGGCCGCGCCCAGACCTGGTCGGGCATGTCGGTGAACTCGGCCCGCGCGCCGTCGGGGCCGAGCCGCGACGAGGAAAAGCCGTGGATCCCGAGCGTCGAATGCGACGGCGTGGCGCGGCCCGCGCGGTGCCAGTCGGCGCCGAATCGCGCGCCCGAGCCGCAACTGACGATCAGCGGGCGGCGGCCCGAGGTCAGTTCCATCGCCAGTGTAGAGGCATGGGCGTTCAGCGAGGCGCGGCCGCTGGGCGGGCGCGCGGCATCGACGATGATCGTGGTGCGCCCCGCCGCGAGCCGGGCATAGCCCATCGCCAGCCCGTGCGCGGTGAGCGCCCGACCCCCGGCATGGGCGAGCGCCTGGTCGAGCCGCCCCTCGATCCCCCGCCCGCCGCCGTGGAACCGCGCCAGCCCGCCATCGGCGTGGCGCAGTGCCCTCAGCGTCGGCGCGATGCGGTCGATCGCGGCGAGATGGGCGCGTTCCGGCGTGCGGCCGGCCTCGCCGAGCGCGGTCGCCGCCCAGGTCAGGAGCGTGAAGACCTCCAGAAGCTCCTCGGGATTGCGGGTCGGGATGCCGCCCTCGGCGTCGATCTCGCGCGCGCATTCGCGCCCCAGGGCGGCGGCGGCGCGGTCGACATGGCGCTCCATCCCGGCAAGCGACAACCCGGCATGGATGAGCCCGGTCAGCGCCTCGAAACGCGGCAGGCCGGGTGCGGCGGCGCGCCAGCGGCGGGCGAGGAACACTGTCTGCCGGCCGAGGCTGCGGAAATAGGCGTCCGAGGCGGCGCGGTCGCGGCCGTTCAGAAGCAGGATCGCGTGGTTGATCCAGCGGATCAGCCGCCGCCCGGCGAGGTCCGGCGTCCAGCCCGGCCCGGCGCCGCCCCCGTAGCGGCGGATCCAGTCGAAGACCCAGTCCTGGGCGCGCGCGCGGGCCGTCACGTCCGCCACCGCGGCGAGGTCGTCGAGCCAGGCGCAGCCGTGGATCTCCGCCTCGAAGCGGGGATCGGGCGGGCGGAGGTCCCAGATCGACTTGCCCGGCGCCTCGATCAGGCTGCCCGCGAACAGGAAGTTGCCCGCCGAGAGCTGGCGGCCGCGCGCGAAGGAGCCGATGGTCTTCGGCTCGGGCTGGCTCACGAAGCCGGTCGCGGGGCGCGACAGGGCCGCGAGCCGCGCATGGAGCCGGTGCATCGCCCCGACATAGAATCCGACTCCGCTTCCGGATCGCGCCACGCCTGCATTCCTTCGTGTTTGTCGCCCCGGGGCGCGCGCGCCCCCGGGATTCTGCCCGCGCGGAGATTACCGGCACCCCTCGCGACTGTCACCGGCTAAAGGGCGGCTGCGGCTCCTGGGCGCAGGCAGGCGATGAAGAAGCCGTCCATGCCGCCGCGCTCCGGCCAGAGATCGGGGCGCAGCCTGAGGCCGCCTTCTTCGGTGATCCAGGAGGGCTCCACCCCCGGCAGCGCCAGCGCCTCGCGGTCCGCGACAAGGCCGGGATGCCGCGCGAGGGCGGCGGCGAGCGGGCGCTCGCCCTCCTCGGGCAGGAGCGAGCAGGTGGCGAGGACGAGCCGCCCGCCGGGGCGCAGAAGGCCGAGCGCCCGGTCGAGCAGCGCCGCCTGCAGCGCCGCGATCTCCTTCAGGCCCGAAGCGTCGCGGACATGGGGCAGGTCCGGGTGGCGGCGGATCGTGCCGGTCGCCGAACAGGGCGCGTCGAGCAGCACCGCATCGAACTCGCCCGCGCCGTCCCATGTGAGCGCATCGGCGACCACGGTCTCGGCGGCAAGACCGCAGCGGGCGAGGTTCTCTCCGAGCCGCTCCATGCGGGCCTCCGAGAGGTCGAGCGCGGTGACCGCCGCCCCCGCCGCCGCGAGTTGCAGCGTCTTGCCGCCCGGCGCGGCGCAGAGGTCGAGCACCCGTTCGCCCGGTGCGGGCGCCAGCACCTTCGCGGCAAGGGTCGCGGCGGCGTCCTGCACCCACCAGTCGCCCTCGGCGTAGCCCGGCAGGTCGGAAACCTGCGCCGGACCCGCCAGCCGCACCGAGCCGGTGGGCAGCGCCACGCCGCCGAGCCTCGCGGCGAGGGCGCCCGCGTCGCCGTCCTTCGGGGTGAGGTCGAGCGGCGCGCCCTGCGCATGGGCGGCCTCCATCGCCATCGTGGCGCGCTTGCCCCAGGCCGACATCAACCGGCCGCGCAGCCAGCCCGGCAGGGCGTCGGGCGGCATCGCCGCCCAGGCCGCGGGTTCGGTCTCGGCGGCGCGGCGCAGGACCGCGTTGACCATGCCGGCGAAGCCCTC
>JBFKMA010000213.1:0-4446 GCA_041630175.1 Albidovulum sp. | reverse complement strand
GAAGCTGCGGCTTCCCGCGGCGATGCCCTTCATTTTCAACGGCTTGAAAATCGCCACGACTCTGGCATTGATCGGGGCTATCGTGGCGGAGTTCTTCGGCTCGCCGATCCGCGGCATGGGCTTTCGCATCTCGACCGCGGTGGGGCAACTTGCGCTCGACCTGGTCTGGGCCGAGATCGCGGTGGCGGCGGTGGCGGGATCGGCATTCTACGGTTTGGTGGCGGCCGCGGAACGCGCCGTCACTTTCTGGCACCCCTCGCAAAGAGGGCGGCAATGACAACAGGGAGGACGTGGAGATGAGAAGACTGCTGACGACGGTGACGGCCCTTGGCCTGATGGCGGGGGGCGCCTCGGCCGCCGATGACGTGACGCTGCAGCTGAAATGGGTGACGCAGGCCCAGTTCGCCGGCTATTTCGTCGCCAAGGAGAAGGGCTTCTACGACGAGGAGGACCTCAACGTCACGATCCTGCCCGGCGGGCCGGACATCGCGCCGACGCAGGTGATCGCCGGCGGCGGGGCCGACGTCACGGTGGAATGGATGCCCGCCGCGCTGGCCGCGCGCGAGAAGGGCTTGCCGCTCGTCAACATCGCCCAGCCCTTCAAGCATTCGGGCATGATGCTGACCTGCCTCAAGGAATCCGGTGTGGCGAGCCCCGAGGACTTCAAGGGCAAGACGCTCGGCGTCTGGTTCTTCGGCAACGAGTATCCGTTCCTGTCGTGGATGAGCCAGCTCGGCATTCCGACGGCGGGGGGCGCGGACGGGGTCGAGGTGCTGAAGCAGGGCTTCAACGTCGATCCGCTTCTGCAAAAGCAGGCCGCCTGCATCTCGACCATGACCTACAACGAATACTGGCAGGTGATCGATGCCGGGATCGCGCCCGACGACCTCGTGACCTTCAAATACGAGGACGAGGGCGTGGCGACGCTGGAGGACGGGCTTTACGTGCTCGAGGACAAGCTTTCCGATCCGGCCTTCGAGGACAGGATGGTGCGTTTCATCCGCGCCTCGATGAAGGGCTGGAAATGGGCCGAGGAGAACCCCGAGGAGGCCGCGATGATCGTTCTCGACAATGACGAGACCGGCGCCCAGACCGAGAACCACCAGAAGCGGATGATGGGCGAGATCGCCAAGCTCACCGCGGGCTCGAACGGCGCGCTCGATCCGGCCGACTACCAGCGGACGGTGGCGACGCTGCTCGGCGGCGGGTCGGATCCGGTGATCTCGAAGGAGCCGGAGGGCGCCTGGACGCATCAGATCACCGACAAGGCGCTGCAATAAGGGCCGGGATTGCGGGATCGGGGGGGCGCGGACCGGGTCTGCGCGCCCTTTTCCATGCGCCTCACCGGTCCTGCGTGCCGGTGATCGGTCGCCACGGTCGCCGGGGTTCGCGCCTTTTCGCTTGCCCTCCGGCGCGGATCGCGGTCTATCTCGGGGCGCAATGACGGGCTTTCGGGCCAGGGACAGGACGGGTGACGGCGGCGATGATGGGAACAGGGAGACAGGCGGCGAGAGGGCGTTTGGCGGCGGTTCTGGCGTCGCTGGCGGTCATGGCGGCACTTCAGGGCTGCGAGCGCGACCCCTACAAGCTGACGGAATGCGTGGACGGCCGGCCGGTCGTGGAGCGCACGCTCGACGTCGCGCCGCCGAATTGCTGAGGCGCTGAAAAGCTCTCCGCAAGGCTTTCGGATCGCTCGGAAAACCTGTAAACTCGCGGCGCGGGCGCTAACCGTCCGAAAGCGATGGGGGTGGCATGGCGCGGTCGGCACTGACCGGGAGCAGGGTGCGCGAAAGGCGGCTCCTCTTTGGCATGAAGCAGGCCGACCTGGCGCGGACGGCAGGGATTTCGCCGGCCTATCTCAATCTCATCGAGCATAACCGGCGCCGCGTCGGGCCGGAGCTGCTGGCGGCGCTCGCCGGGGCGCTGGGCGTCGAGGAGGCGGCGCTGGCCGAGGGCGCGGAAAGCGCGCTCTTCGCGGGGCTGCGCGAGGCGGCGGCCGGCATGACAGCCGGCGAGGACGAGCCCGAGATCGCCCGGACCGAGGAATTCGTCACCCGCTTTCCCGGCTGGGCGGCGCTGGTCGCCGCGCAGCAGGCGCGGATCGCCGCGCTTGAACGCAGCGTCGAGGCTCTGAACGAGCGGATGGCGCATGACCCGTTCCTGTCGGCCTCGCTCCATGAGGTCGTGTCGGCGGTGACCTCGCTGCGCTCGACCGCGGCGATCCTCGCCGAGACCGAGGACATCGACCCCGACTGGCGCGCGCGCTTCCACCGCAACGTCTTCGAGGACAGTATCCGGCTCAGCGAGGCGGCGGCGGCGCTGGTGGCCTATCTCGACACCTCGAAGGAGGCCGAGACCGGGCTCTCCTCGCCGCAGGAGGAGGTCGAGGCCTGGCTCGCGCGGTCGGACTATCACCTTGCGGCGCTCGAGCGGGCGAACCCGCCCGCGCCCGAGAGCCTGATCGCCGGCGTGCCGGAACTTGCGAGCGGCGCGGCGCGCAAGCTCGCGCTCGCCCATATCGAGCGCTACCGGGCCGATGCCGTGGCGCTGCCTCTCGACCGCTTCGCCGCCGCGCTGGCGGAGGAGGGGCCCGATCCGGCGGCGCTGGCGCGGCGGCTCGGGGCCGGGCTCGCGCCGGTCTTCCGGCGGCTGGCGAGCCTGCCGGCGGGGATGGGGCCGCCGGTCGGGCTGGTGGCTTGCGACGCGTCCGGAACCCTGACCTTCCGCCGGCCGGCGCCGGGCTTCGCGCTGCCCCGGCACGACGCGGCCTGTCCGCTCTGGCCGCTCTACGAGGCGCTGGCGCGGCCGATGGTGCCGATCCGCGCGGTTGTCGAGATGGCCGGAAGGGTGCCGCAGCGGTTCCTGACCCATGCCTTCAGCGAACCGCGCTATCCCGGCGGCTTCGACGGTCCGCAGGTCGTCGAGGCGCAGATGCTGATCCTGCCGCCGCCCGAAGGCCAGGGCAGCGCGATCCGGCCGATCGGCGCCTCGTGCCGGATCTGTCCGCGCGGCGACTGCGCGGCGCGGCGCGAACCGTCGATCCTGGTCGGCGGCGGCTGAGACGCCTCGCGGCGTTCGGAGCCGGGGTCAGCTGAGCAGCGCCTCCGCCTCGGCGACCACCGCCCGGACCGCGGCGCCGTCGATCTCGGCGCGCACCAGCACCCGGAGCCCGAGAAAGAGGCCGAGGAGCGAGCGCGCGGTCCCGGCCGGGTCGCGTCCGGGCGGCACGGTGCCTTCCACCTGCGCGGCCTCGATGCGGTCGCGGAAGAACGCTTCCACCGCAGTCAGGCTGTCGCCGATCAGGGCGCGGATCTCGGGGTCGTGCGGCGCCAGTTCGAGCGCGGTGTTGACCAGGAGGCAGCCGCCGGGCAGGCCGTCCTCGCCGGGCAGGCGCGCCGCCTCGAAGGCGGCGAGGATCGCGGCGCGCGGCGGATGGTGCGCGGAGAGGACGTCGAGGAAGCGCCGCCGGCGGGTTTCGTCATAGTGGCGCAAACACGCGAGGAACAGCGCGCGCTTGCCGGCATGGGCGGCGTAGAGGCTCGCGCGGTTGACGCCGGTCTCGCTCACGAGTTCGCCCACCGAGGTCGCGGCGAAGCCCCGGCGCCAGAAGGCGCGCGTCGCTCCTTCGAGGAGCGCGGTCGCGTCATAGCGCTTGTCCGGCGGCATGATCGGTGCTCCTGTGACGATTAGGAACGCTCGTTCCGCGTTCGGCAAGCCACGTTTCGGTGAAGCGCGCGTGAATCCGATTTTGACAGCGGCGCTCGGGATCGGCGATAGTCGGCGCAGATGGCGGAAAGGCCATGGGGAGGAAAGCGGCAGATGGTGAGACGGGTCCTCCTGATCGAGGATGAGCCGCATATCGTCGAGGCGATCCGGTTTCTTTTGACCCGCGACGGCTGGGCGGTGGCGAGCCATGCCCACGGCGCCGACGCGGTCGAGGTCATCCGTCGCGAGGCGCCCGACGTGCTGGTGCTCGACCTGATGCTGCCGGGGCGGACCGGCTACGAGATCCTCGGCGATTTGCGCGCCGATCCGGCGCTGGCGGGCCTGCCGGTCCTGATCCTGAGTGCGCGCGGCCAGCCGAGCGACCGCGAATTGGCCGAAAGGGCGGGCGCCTCGCGCTTCATGATGAAGCCCTTCGGCAATGCCGAGATCGTGGCCGCCCTGCGCGAGATGGCCGGTCCATGACGGGCGGTGCGGGCAGAACCGGGGGAGGGCGGCGATGAAGCGGCCGGGGCGCCCGCGTTTCCTGGCCCGGCGAAGCTATCGCCGGCGCCGCATGGCCGATGCCGCGCGGCTGCTGCCGCTGCTGGGGCTCGTGCTCGTGCTCCTGCCGATCCTGTGGCAGCCGGCGAGCACGCCCGAACCCGATACCGAGGCCGGCGGCATCTATCTCTTCGCGGTCTGGCTGATCCTGATCGGCGCGGCGTTCCTGCTGTCGCGGGT